>QNCB01000051.1 GCA_003644335.1 Planctomycetota bacterium
CCAGCTGCCCAGGTGGTCGCACTATAGCCTGACCGCCTGGCCCCGGTTCGAGGAACTACTAGGCCACGAAGCTGACCGGCGACGGAAATTTTACAACGGCAATATCGAATGCACCTATTACCAGTTTCATGGCCCCCGGCCTCCCAAACCTCCAACCCCCGGCGAACGAGCCGCAGCGGCAGCGGCGGAAAAATCTCCCGCCCAGGTCGTCTTGCCCGCCCCGGCCTTTGGAGGCCTGCGGACGGAGGCCAGGCAACAGGCGGAGATGTTCGCCAACAGACTTGCCAAGATAGCTAGGCACTTGCGGAAATGGCCTACCAAGCGGGGCATTACCTGCTATCGTTTGTACGACCGCGATATCCCGGAGATTCCCCTGGCTGTGGACAGGTACGAAAATTGTCTGCACATCGCCGAGTACGATAGGCCTCATGACCGCACCGCTGCCCAGCATGGCCAATGGCTTGAGATGCTCGCGGGCACCGCTGCTGCTGCGTTGGAAATTCCGCGGGCTGACGTGTTTCTCAAACGCCGAGCCAGGCAGCGGGGGACGAGCCAATATGAGAAACTCGACTCGCTGGGCCGCGTGATAACCGTCCGCGAGGGTGGGCTGAAGTTCAAGGTGAACCTCTCGGACTATCTCGACACAGGCCTGTTTTTGGACCATCGCATTACGCGCGGACTTGTGCGAGAAGCTGCGGGCGGCCGGCGGGTGTTGAACCTTTTTGCGTACACAGGCTCGTTCAGCGTCTACGCCGCGGCAGGCGGAGCCAGGAGCGTTACCACCGTCGATACGTCCAACACGTATCTCGACTGGGCACGGGCGAACCTGGCCTCCAATGGCTACTCCGGTGAACAGTTCCAGTTCGTCCGCGACGACGCCTCAGCCTTCCTGAAGTTCCACAAGCAAGGCCCCTGCTACGACCTGGCCATCGTCGACCCGCCAACTTTCTCAAACAGCACCCGAACCGAAAAGGACTTCGAAATTCAACGCGACCATGTCGAGCTGCTCAATAGCCTGATGAAAATAATGTCCCGCGGAGCGCCTATTTTCTTCTCGACGAATTTTCGGCGATTCAGGCTGGACACCGACGCGATACGCTCGAACGATATCCGCGAAATCTCCCGCCAAACGATCCCCCCAGACTTCCGCAACAAAAGAATCCACCGCTGTTGGTTAATCGTACGATAACCGAGCGAAGCGTTTGTGATTCCCCCCCCCAGCCATGGCAGCCGCATAACAAAAAAACATTTCCAACATGGACAAACAGGATGTATAGGATTTTTTCACAGCTATCCCATAAACAGCCTCGTTTCAAGTAATCAGTAACAACCGCGGAACACGAATCATACGAATTTTTTGAAAAAATACTCAGTTGTCACTAATCGGTAAAAGCAAAAAAGCAACTACGAAAAACATATCACACCACCTTTTTGGTTGTTGGATAGCTGTGAAATCCGTGTGATCTTCCGTTAAAAAACCCGTGTAATCCGTGGACTGTTTTTTTTGCCATGCGAAGTTGCCTAGCCTGCGGGCTCATATCTTTCGGCCTGCTTTATGATACAGTCGTCCCGCGTAATATGCTATCAACCAAGGGATTTTTTGACGGTTCGCCCAGGGGTAGGCCAGGATGCTGCTACGAAAGTTCTCCGCGAAATGACATGTGCAACTGCGACAAATATCCTGTCGACACCCCGCAAGCCAGGCCTGTCTGTAGTCCAAAGCTTGTAGCCTCCAGCTCTCATACAGATCGCCCTCGGCTGCCTCGGCCTGGCCTGGCAAGAGTGCACACGGGCAGAGCAACCCGTTTTCGTCGACCGTAATCTGCACCAACGGCGCGACGCAAAGGAACCTGCTTAGCACCTGGTCGCCGAAGAATTTTTGCGAATTGGCCAGGCTGCAATAGGTACTGAAAAATTGGCGGACAAGCCCGAGGTTCGTCGCTACGCCATGTTTTCGCGCCCGGCGATGAAGCTCTCGCAATTGTCGCTCCATCGCGGGGTTGGAGTCCATAGTCAGCTTGACGCCTTTCTTCGACGCCAAGGCTGGGGTGTTGGGATAATTCGAGCCGAACTGTATAGGCTGGAAGTTCAACGGGCAGTTGAGCTTGTCCGCCAGGGCTATCAGCCCTTCAGCTTCGGTCAGGTCTGGCTTGAGCACCGAACTGATAGCTACGCGACAGGGCCTGGCTGGGTTTTGGATGAATCGCAAAGCTCGGGCGAACGAGCCAGCCTTGCCGCGAATGCTGTCGTGTCGGGCTGGGGTAGCAGAGTCTATCGACACGGATATCACGCCGATGGCCGAGCCTAGCAACTCGAATTGCTCGCGGGTTAGGCTCTCGAAACAGGTTGCGTTGGTTGCGATATTCACCCGCCGACCCTGACTGTGGCAGTAAGCCAGGATGTCCCATATTTGCCGATGCAGGAAAGGCTCGCCGCCACTGAAAAACAACGCGCAGTCGAATCGCTCCGCCAGGTCGACAAGCCCTTTGACAGCCTCGAGTGACAGCTCGCCAGACTTGCCCACCGTGGGAGCTTGGCCCTTTTCGCAAAACTCACAGTGGAGATTGCATCGGCCTGTGATATTAGCCAACACTGACAAAGGCATGGGCGCCTCGGATATCACATTGCGACGAATCGTCCGAATTGTCTTTAGCATCGACGGCAAAAAAGCTCCATAACCGTTTAGAATCACGAATGGACACGAATGCACACTAATTTATCTATAGCACAGCCGCCCGGTCAACCAGTTTCAGCTGGGCGTATTATACGCTTGCGAGGCTTGTTTTCCCTGTGAAAATCGCTGGACGAAAAAATTTTGCCAACAATTGACGCAAAAGCCAGAAGCTGGGTTGTCGAAAATCGGAGTCTGTGATATAATGGGCTTATGCAGGAGTGGACGGACAATCAGACGCAGGTAGCCCAGGCACACAAGCTCTATGACAGGGGCCAATGGCGAGAAGCAGCTGCCCTGTTGCGTAGCGTTATTCGCAGCGACCCGCACAACGCGTCGTGGTATTTCAACCTCGGCCTGACGCTCTCCGCCATGGGCGACCACTCCGCAGCCTGCCAGGCTTATAAATCCGCCAGCGTGTTGACGCCCGAAGATGTCGAGACCCTCAACTGTCTCGGCGTCAGTCTGACCAGGCTGGGCAAATACGCCGAGAGCCTGGCTACCTTCGAGAGAATCCAGAACCTCGACTCAAACTATGAGCCGAGCTATTGCAACCGGATCGTAGCTTATACGGAAATAGGCCGACACGACGAAGCTGAGCTGATGTTCTACCTGGCCCGGCAGCTCGTAGAAGATTGCCCGCTGTGCTATTTCAACATCGGCAACAGCCATTATGTCCGAGGCAACTACGCCCATGCTATCGACTGCTGGCGACAGACGCTTCGCATCGACGAGAAACATGGCCAAACGCATAGCCGAATCGCCGACGCTTACTGGGCGCGAGGCAATCTGCCAAAAGCCCTGGAACATTACCGAGCGGAACTGGCCATCACAGGCCAGTGCGAAGAAACGCTGCAAGACATAGCTGAAGTGCTGCGGGAAATGAAACTTGCGGCCCCCAAGCCAACCCGAACGGGCCTACGAAGCCTGTGTCAAAAACTCAAAACAAAACTCTCCCCACGGTAAAACAAACCCGAATATCGAAATCCGAATTTCTAAACAATTTCACAGTTTGGGTGCCGTGATTGCCTATTGCCTACTTGCCTATTCGCCTGTACAATGCTGCCCTTGATACGGGAGTTTTTGCTGTGATTGGTTTGGGCGTAAATATCGACCACGTCGCTACGGTTCGCCAGGCTCGCAAGACCGTCGAGCCTGACCCGGTATGGGCAGCGGTGCAGGCTGAGCTCGGCGGAGCGGACTGCATTACATTTCATCTGCGCAAAGACCGGCGGCATATCAACGACCGCGACGCTGAGCTGCTGGGGCAGACCGTGCGGTGCAAGCTGAATATGGAAATGTCGATGGACGAGGAAATTGTCCAGATAGCTCTGAAAATCAGGCCTGCCCAAGCTACGCTCGTGCCGGAAA
The DNA here is from genome assembly GCA_003644335.1 of Planctomycetota bacterium. The sequence continues at coordinate 4,043 of QNCB01000051.1, forward strand.
AACGCCAAGAGCTGACTACCGAGGGCGGGCTGGACTGCCTTGCAAATTTCGATAGGCTCGCTGAGGTTACCCGCAGGCTGGCCGAGGCTGGTGTGTCGGTCAGTGCGTTTATCGACCCACAGGCTGAGCAGATACAGGCAGCCGCCAAGGCGGGCTGCGAGGCTATCGAGCTTCACACAGGCTGTTACGCCAACGCGGTGTTGCCAGTCGATGGCGGGCCCGCAGACGCCCAGGTCGTAGCGGGCGAGCTGGAAAAAATAGCCACAGGCCTGGACGATGGTCTCCAGGTTGGACTTGTAGTCCACGCGGGGCATGGCTTGACATATCTCAATATCGCGCCGGTCGCTGCGATGACGGGTTTTTGCGAGTTTAACATAGGACACTCGATTATCGCCCGGGCGATGTTCACAGGCCTGGCCAACGCCGTAGCTGAAATGAAAAACGCAATCCGCGAAGGTGAGGCCAACGCAGGAAATTTCGAGTAAAAGGCAGAGCAAAAATGACCAAGCCATTTGAACAATGCCCGGCATGTGGCGGTGGACTTGTGGAAAAGGATGTCGAAAAGATTCTTCGAGGCCAAAGCGATACCGCTGCGATAACAGTTCGTGCGGAAGTTTGCACGCACCGTGGCGAGCGTTGATATTCGGACGATGATATTCGGCTTTTCGAGGATATTCAGGCAAAATTACAGTTGCGGCAGACCAAAGACTTTCACCAGAAGGGAAAGTTTTACGAAGTCGCATAAGCAAACACCACGACGCAAAACGCAAGGACTATAAAAAAATGAGCGAGAGAATGAAACTTGAAGGTTCGATGGTTGCTATCGTTACGCCCTTTGCTGACGGAGCGGTGGACTATGACGCCTTTGGCAGGCTGATCGATTTTCAGATTGAAAACGGCACGGTTGGCATTGTACCCTGCGGCACGACCGGCGAAAGCCCTACGCTTAGCCACGCCGAGCATGACAAGGTAATCGAGTTCACCGTCGACAAGGTCGCAGGCCGGGCTGTGGTTATCGCCGGGACGGGCAGCAACTCCACCGCCGAGGCGGTCAGGCTGAGCAGGCACGCAAAGTCCGCCGGGGCCGACGCGTGTCTGATAGTCAACCCATACTACAACAAGCCCCCGCAGCGAGGCATGTTTGGCCACGTCGAAAAAATCGCCGACTGCGACCTGCCTATCGTGCTGTACAACATCCCAGGCCGATCCAGCATAGAATTGGCTGCCGAAACCATCGCCGAGATGTATGAGAAAATCGAACTCGTCGTCGCGGTGAAGGAAGCCACTGGCAAGCTGGACATGGCCTCGGCCATCGCAGCCAGCTGCGACATCACGATACTCTCCGGCGACGATTCGCTGACCCTGCCGATATGCGCCGTGGGAGGCTCAGGCGTCATCAGCGTCCTGGCCAATATCCTCCCCGCTGAAGTTCGCAAGCTCTGCGATCTCATCGAAGCCCAGAATATGCACGACGCATGCACGCAACACCTCAAGCTCTTTCCGCTGTTTAGGGACATGTTCGTCGAGACGAATCCGATTCCGATAAAGGCAGCCATGGCCTGGGCGGGCCTGTGCAAGGAAGACGTCCGCCTGCCGCTGGTACCCCTGGCTGACAACTATCGACCCGCCCTGATGAAACTGCTGAAAAATTTCGACATCCAGGCAAAAGCATAAAGACCTACGAATTAACTCTCGCAGAGTCGCCCGGGTGCCGTGTGGGCCATCACTCGCAACTTCGACAAAAACCGCATGCCTTGCTCCTTCCCGATTTCATTTGCCACGCGAAGTTGCAAGGCCTACAGCTTCATTTTTGCTCGATCAATGAATCTGGCTTCACTTGTTCAGCCACTCCACCAATCCGATTAGCACGAAATATAATTGTTCCCGAAAATCCTTCTTCTTGACAATCTTCAATCTTGTGGCCTTCATATGACAGCTCGACCTCGACACTAAGCTTTAGATCCTTGTCAAATATTTCGTCTACTACATCCCATCCATCTCTAATGAATATTTTTTGCTTCGTTGATTTGCCTGGAACAAGAAGAACATAATCCTCAATCGAATTATTGATAGGCAATTGCTCGCCACTGCATACATTGGTTCGAAACCCCCTACTACCGCTACCCTCATAACTCACCCACGGTAGAATCTCGTTTTCGGATATGCGGTCGAAAGATATCCAATACTCGGGAGGTATTTTGGCTACCAGAAGCTTTTTTGTTCCAATGTTGGTTATCTTCAGAAACATTGTCAGAGTTCGGTCTTTACCAACTAAATTGAATTCAAAAATCAGCGACCCTGACCGGGCTTGGCCATGGCTTATTGGCAATATACCCTCCTCGCGGTTTATTGTAGGTTCTTGGACTGTTTCTGCCGCAGGATGGGTTTTTCCGTTCCCACAGCCCATTGCAAGTACAAACACGCCATACACCAGCCATGTTCCAATCATAGATACGCCAATACGAGAATGATTCATCTTTCCTCCTCGGTTTTAAGGATGGGTGGGTGACATGGTCAGCCCCAAAAAAAGCTGGCCATGGTCTATTCAAATATCCCTTATCCATGGCTATCGACGTCGCCGCTGACCACGCCACCCTTTTTGCTATTCTTTGCATCGAGTACCACGGTAGTCTTGCAGAAGAAATCTGGCAATATCCTTTTATTTGGATCTTTTAAGGCGATAACAAAAGAAATTAGGAACAGTGGTGTCATTAGAAGGCCTACGCCAATTCGGAGAAGGCTGTAACATGGGCCAATGTGATTGCCATTATAATCGACAAATTTGATACCTCTTTTACGCATGCCATATGTAGCACTATTCCTTGCCCCATCTGCCGCTACCCAAATAAGCGGCAAAATCAATACAATCGCAATAGTTAAAAAATCCCCCAGCCACATATTTTGACCACCAGTCGCTTTTGTTACATAAACATCTAATGGTATAAAAGTGTTGAGTACTATAAGCATTGCCACCGCTATTACTACCATAGGAATAGCTGTCGTTATACTTGCTTCTACTCTTCGGATTAAAGATGCAGCTTTCATGTTTTCTCCTTAGACAATGTGTACCTGATATATTTACATATCGGGGGACACAAGACCTATTTCATTCTTTTTGCTCCTGAATCCTGACTACTGGCTTAGTTCTACTACTTTTTGTGCCCAGGCTACTGCCCGGTGGCATGGCTGCGATGTTTGCCGCCATGTAATCTTTCAAACACACTGTTCGTATTCGATATTTACATGCCTGCAAACAGAAGCATAGCACCCGGCTACACTGCGCCAAGCACAATCGTTTAGATACCAATACTCAACCAACCAGGATATGTTTTGTTGATTAACTCAAACCCA
>QNCB01000052.1 GCA_003644335.1 Planctomycetota bacterium
TCAACTAATCAACCAGTCAACCAGCTTGAGTAAATAACTATGCAGGGAAATCCTACAGACATTGCCCGTCAGCTCTTGGCTATTGAGTCTCTGCCAGGCTCAGCTGAGTTTGTTCCAGCCAAGCGAAACCCGCCCCCGCCCAGGCTCCCGTCCAGGCCCAGGCTGGGCCCGGGGAGAATCTCTCGCCGGAGCAAAAAGCCCATGCCGTGGCTGAGCTTGCTGACGACGAAAGTCGGTATTTGCCTATAGCCTATAATGGAATTGTTGGACTTTTGCCGATAAGAAGCATACATTTAATATAGAGTTGTTTGTGTATGCGGAATTATTGGTTTTTCGGCGGAGCGTCAGCCGACCTACTTTCAAGGGAGCTATGGCATGGTCGAGGAAAACAGAGACGTCAAAAGTATTCGGAAACTCACCCTCATTGTCTGTTTGGCGGTGTCGATTATCTCCGCCCTGGCTGTGGTTTTCGCTGTGCTGGGCACAGCTGGGGCTGGCAGCTGGGCGGTAGCCTTGGCTGTGGCGATGGTTATCCTTCTGCTGTGCGCAGTTGGGCTGCTGGTGGCCCTCGCGATATATGCGTCCCTGGCCAACCGAGACTCCAGCGAGCGTGTCGCTGACAGCTTGTCCCGCGTTGAGACGCTTTTGGAAAACCAAGGCCAGGATATTCAGTCGCTTGCGTCGTTGGCGTGCTTGTCCGACCAGGCTAAGAGTCTTATCTACAGCGACCGGGAAATCGAAGCCCTCTACGAGAGCGTCCACGCGATGTTGCTCAAGCAGGATTACAAGTCCGCGGAGGCTTTGCTTGCCCGGATGGAAGCCCAGACGGGCCTGACCGCTGACGTTGCTAAGCTGCGCGATAAAATCGAGCACACCCGCCAGGCTACGGTCGAGGAAAAAATCGAGTCCGCTATCAACCGAATCGACAGGCTCCTCAAGCGTTTCCAGTGGGCCCAGTCCAAGCGCGAAGCGGACAGGCTGGCGACGTTGTTCCCGGACAATGCCAACATCAAAGCCTTGCCGCAGCGAATTCTTGCCGCCCGCAATGCCCGCAAGCGTCAGTTGTTGCTGGACTACAGCGAAGCCTGTCGAATCAATGACGTCGAGCGGAGCATCGAGCTGCTCAAGGAGCTGGACAAATATCTCACGCCGCAAGAGGGTGGTGCCCTGGCCGAGTCCGCTCGAGACGTCTTTAAGAAAAGGCTTCACAACCTCGGCGTCCAGTTTACTATAGCGGTGGAAGATCAGCAGTGGAGCAACGCCATCGCCACCGGCGAGGAGATTGTCCGCGAGTATCCCAATAGCAGAATGGCCCGCGAGGTAAAGGAAAAACTGCGAATGCTCCGCAACTACGCTACCGGAGCTGACAGCGCAACATCAGACAACCAGTAAAGTAAATAAACTACCGGCTAAAGCTGGTAGCTTGTTTACTTCGGAGTTCAGATTGCGGATTTCGGATTGTTTCGCGAACGAGCTTAATCCGAAATTGCCCGGGATAACCAACCAATTTTATGCCCGCACACGATGCCCAATGGTAAGACCAGGGTTTAATCTCGCTCACCCCTATTCCCTATTTGCCTGTTTTCGCTTGACATGGACACGATTTGCGGGTGAAATCGTGCATCTCTCAGCTGGAGCTGGGGGCTATTCAGCGAGACTTACACCATGGCTAGGCGAAGCAGACAATCCAAACCGATATGGTTCATAGCTGGGGTTTTGGCCTGGCTTTTGCCCGGAGCAGGGCACGTGTACCTTGGCAGATGGAAACGCGGAGCGATTTTGTTCGTAACCGTCGGCGCGATATTCTGGGCGGGCGTCGCGCTGGGTGGCGTGATGACGGTAGACTCCCGTTACGAGTCGTGGTGGTTTGCTGCACAAAGTCTCACCGGCGTCAATGGCCTGGTTGGGTGGTACCGTCAAGAACAGGTCTACAAAGACATTTCAAGCGACCCGGAAACCGAAAATAACCCCCTGGCCCATCGATCAGGTCGACCTGGGCCTGAACAAATGGCGGTGGACTACGAACTACAGCGAAGAGGCCTGGCCTTGGCAACGCCGACCGAGGGCGTCGCGCGGGCGTATACCGGCGTGGCGGGCATGCTGAACCTGTTGTGCATATTCGACGCGATGATGCTCTGCCTCCTGGGCATCCGCGGCGAGCCAGGCCGAACTGAACCCGAAAAAGCGGGGGCAGACGACAAAAACAGGGAGCAGGTATGATGGCTTGGACGATGTTTTTCCATCCGATGACGATTCCAACCTGGGCGGTGCTTTGGCTGATACTGCCGTTGTGCCTGGCGGTGGCGGTGGTGTACAAAACCATCCGGGTAGGCGACCTGAGCAAATTGCCGCGCAGCGTTGCAGTGTTGGTGGCTTACATGGTAGGGGGCCTGACCCTGCTAAGCGTAGCACTGTGGCTCATCCAATGCTGCCTCGTCTAGGCCAGGGCGTTGTTCATAGCTTTGGTGAGTCTGGCTTTGCTGCGGGAGGCTGCGTTTTTGTGGATCGTCCCGTTGGCGGCGACCTTGTCCAGTTGCTTGTAGCAAAGGCGAAGCGACTCGGCCATCTTTTCCTTGTCGCCCTCGCGCAGTGCGGAGCGAAAAGTCTTGACAGCTTCCTTGACCTTCTCTTTGCGCCAGCGATTTCTGGCTCGGTGGGTTTCGTTCTGGCGAATTCTTTTTTTGGCTGAGAGACTATGTGCCACGGCCTATTCTCCTGCGTATATGCTGATTCAGTCAGTGTTTTCCAACGTTTTCCGCCGGCGGGCCAGGCAGTTTCAATGGGCCTGACCAGCGGACAAGCGGAGCATTATACTCGCCCGAGCGAAACTTACAAGCGAAAAGTCGCGATTTTCTTTCACCCTTCACATCGCGGAAATTTGAATATCTCGCAGAGTCGCGGAGAACGCAGAGAAAAAATTTAGACGGGATAACAGGATAAAAGCGGGGGTGAGAAAAAAAATCCTGTAAATCTTGTTATCCTGTCAAAAAGTCTCTGTGGACTCAGCCCGGTGCTGTGGTTGAATTGGATTGGCCCGTGAAATAATCCGAAATCCGCAATCTTTTTCTACTCGCCCGGGCTTGGTTGGACTATCGCGCGGAGCATGCGGATGAGTTTTTCGAAGTCGTATGGCTTTTGAAAGAACCCGTCGCAACCCATATCGACAAAGTCTTGTACGACGCTGCCTTCGCCAAAGCCGCTGCAGACGAAAATCGGAATATCGTTGCGGATAGCTTGGAGTTGGCGGAACGTGTTCTCGCCGCCCAGGCCTGGCATGGCGATATCCAGCAGCACCGCGCCGATGTCCTCGTAGCCATATTGGAACAGCTCGACGGCGGTTTGGCCATCGCTGGCGGTAACGACGGACAGGCCTGCCTTTTCAAGCATGAGCCTGGTGAGGTTCAGGATAGATTCGTCGTCGTCCACGATAAGCACCATCGCCCTGGCTGAGTGGGGTTGGTCTGGCTGGGGAGCCTGGGCTGGTTGTCCTTGCACCGTGGCCGGAAGAAGCAGGCGGAACGTTGCGCCGTGGCCCGGTTGACTGGCCAGGACTACTGTGCCGCGGTGGCCTATCGCCACGCCTTGCACCACAGCCAGGCCCAGGCCTCGACCTGTGAATTTCGTCGTGAAAAACGGGTCGAACACTTTTGGCTGAACGTCCATCGCCATGCCACAGCCCGTGTCGGCAACCTCGACGAAGACATATTGTCCAGGCTGGGTTTTGGATAGCTGAGAGCTATCGACAGTGGCCAGGCCGGTGCGGACGGTGATTTGTCCCTTGGCTTGACCTATCGCCTCGATGGCGTTGGAAACGAGATTCGTTATGGCTTGGCGAATTTGTGCTACATCGATTTCGACGGCGGGAAGCTCCTCGGCCAGTTCGTAATTCAGCGTGATATTTTGGCCTGCCGCCCCAGCAAACAGGCCTTTCATAGCCCGGAGCAACTCGTTGACGTCGCTTTTTTTGAGCACAGCATGGCCCTTGCCGGAGTAGGCTCGCATCTGGTCGCTCAAGTGGGCAGCCCGGAGAGCGGCGTTTTTTATTTCCTCCAGATACGCCCGCGCGCGGGCGTCTTTGGGCGTGTCCATCAGGCCCAGGTCCGCATTGCCGGAGACCACCATCAGCAGGTTGTTGAAATTGTGCGCGATTCCGCCAGCCAAGGTGCTTAGGCTCTCCCGCTGACAGGTCTGGGCGTCTCGCAGCTTGGAGTTCAGGGCCGCGTTTTCCCGCTGCAATTTGTCGTTGGCTTCTTGCAGTGCGCGCAGCAGAGCCTGGATATCCCGAATCGAGAAATCTTCAATGCCGTCCCTGGCTGCGCTTATCAGCTCATCCGGTCGCCGAGGTAATTGGGATTCTCCGTCCACAATACCAGCCTCCGAAGGTGTTTGCTTTCAGCACGCAGGGCCAGCGGCGAAGCAACGTCTTAAGACTCCGGCACGATGTCCACCAGCTGGGGCGCCGATAGGCGGACTCGTGCAAAACTTCGCAATCAAGGCGTGTCGCCCTACAAAAAAACAAATTCCTCTCAGCTCGTATTATAGCCTGGAAACCGTTTTTTGGGAATAGAAAAAAACGGCAGAACACGAATATCGCGAACAAAAAACGAATGACACGATTTTTTTAAAGTAATCAGTTGTCAATTGTCAGTAATCAGCAGAAGGCTTTGCTCTCGGCGGGCGTGGAAGTTGGCGGGCAGGTTTACCACACCGCTGGGGGCTTGGAGCAGCGCGTCGATTTGGCTTAGATGTTCCGCGGTGAGATTCCGTTGCGGCATGCCCAGTTCCGTCAGAGCCAATCGATAAGCTGTGGTCCGCACGATCCGGTCGCAGGCTGCGAGCATCTTCGCGTCGATAATCATCTTCCCGCCCTCAGCCAGTACGACGGAGTTTCCCAACGCCTCGCGGGCCAGGCTGCGCAGGAACCGCTCGGTTTCCCCAGCCAGGCTGCCCAGCCGAAGCAACGCCTCGTCGACCTGCGGATTTAGCCGCTCGCGGATCGACGGCAGCAGTTCGTTGCGGATAAAGTTTCGGCGGTGGATCGTCTGGGCGTTGGTAATATCTTCCCGCCAGGACAAATCCCGCGACCGACAATAGTTGAGAATCTCCGCCCGGCGGAACCCCAGCAGGGGCCTGATGATTCGCAGCTGCCCGTCTTGTCGGCAGGCTGGGATGCCAGCCAGGCCTCGCCAAGCTGTGCCGCGAAGAATGCGAAACAAAATCGTCTCGACATTATCATCCGCGTGATGTCCCATCGCGATAGCCCCGGCCCCGCACTGCTGGGCGGTGTCGCGGAAAAACTCGAACCGCGCCAGCCTGGCCGCCTGCTCGAGACCCTCGCCAAGTTGCTGGGCCAGGCTGGCGATGTCCTGCCGGACTATGAAACATTCCACGCCCAGGCCGGCTGAAAGCTCAGCTACGAACTCCGCGTCAGCTGAGGATTCCGCCCGCAGCCCGTGGTCCAGATGTGCTACGACAAGTTCAAAGTTCCGCCCTCGCCTGGCCAGGCTGTGCATTGCGACCAGCAGCGCCACGCTGTCGGCCCCGCCCGAGACTCCCACCAAAACCTTCGCCCCGGAGGGCAGGAGACTATCCGCGTCAAGAGCATCTGCCAGCCTGCGCTCGAAATCGAAACAATCAAAATTTGTCGCCCTGTCGCTCATTTCGACTTAAAGATACCTGCCCCGGGCGTGAAATCATAATCGATTTTCCGATTTTATTCGATTTTACTTGACAAACAAGGACAACCTGGCTACAATTCAGCGTGGAGAGTCGCGGGCCTGTAGGGGCTTCGCGCTGCGAGGTGTTGGTGCCCGTCGGCTGTCCGTGTTTCGCCCTTTGCCGTGATGGGGACGTGCACGCGATGCGTGTGTACAAAGGGGCGTTCCCGGTTGTTCGCGAGGAGATTGGAGCGGCGGAAAAGGCCGTGGGTGGTTTGGGTCCTTTGGGGCCAGGGCTGCTTGGCGGTCTTTTTTGTGCGCTGAACACGTAGCATGGGCGTCTCGCCCATGTTTGTTTTTTTTCGTGGCTAAATCCACAATCTACAATCCGAAATCAACTGCCCACAATCCGCAATCCACAATCCGAAATAAAACCCCGCTATCTTGTCAGGTAAAACGTCAACACCACGCCGTTGAAGAGCATGTGAATTAGCACGACAGGCCAAAGCCTGCCGCACCTTTCGTAGTTGTATCCAAGCGCGATCCCCAAGACGAAAAGAGCGGGGATATTCTGCGCCTGGGCGTGCACGCATGCGAAAATAGCTGAAGCTGTCAGAATCCCAGGCCAGGGTTTTACGTATCGTCGCAACATCGATTGCAGCAGCCCGCGGAAGAACAGCTCCTCCAACACCGGTGCCAACACGACCGCTGAAATTATCACGAGGGTTTTGTACGCTGGCGTCAGCTCGTCCAGCGCGACGAGCATAGAGTGTTTGCTCTGCCAGTCCGCAGGCAGCAGCCAGGCGAACAATTGCACCAGGCCAAGGCACACCGGAAAGACCGCGAGATACCCTGCGATTCCCCTGCCCGTGTCGAACAGCCAATGTCTCGCGCTTAGCCCAAGCCCCCACCGCAAGCCTCGCCTGAAACACGTCCATGCCACGAACAACGCCAACGGAATGCCGACCATCTGCCCAGCCAGGCTGCCGAGCACCCCCGCCTGGAACCTGGCCACGCCCCAGGCCTGGAGCGCTTCCATAACGCCAATGGTCAAGCCATGCCACAGGAAAAATACCACGATAATATGAACGGGGTTCAGCGTAGTAGGTCGCCTCGGGCACCGCCGCAACGTTGCTCTCTCCGGGTGCAACGCCGTCGCAAAACCCCACACAAGCAGCACGACCGACCCCAAAGCGATCAGCCAAATAATCGCCCCAGCTAGCTCTATCTCGTCGCCCACCGTCGCCCCGGGCGATTGGCCCCCAGCTGAGGCTGCCAACATCGTCAACTTGTGCAACAACGCGTCCGACATGTCCAAACCCTCGTACCAGCCCAAAAAACCGTTGCAGGCAAAGTGCCCATGCGGTTACCGTAGGCTTATTATGCCACAAAACATATTAGACAAGATACTAAAAACCAAGCAGCAAGAGGTCGCCGAACTTCATAGCTGCACAGACCTAGCCACCCTCCAAGCCCGGGCGCAACAGGCCCCAGCGGTGCGAAACTTCCTCGCCGCTCTGACCAAAAAGCCGCGCCGAGGCGTGAACCTGATAGCTGAGGTCAAAAAAGCCTCGCCGTCGAAAGGGCTTATCCGCAAGGCTTTCGACCCAGTTGCTATCGCCCGTGCCTACGCAGCCGCCGGCGCCGATGCTATCAGCGTGTTGACCGACGAGCAATATTTCCAAGGCAAGCTGGACTATATCCAAGCCATCCGA
>QNCB01000053.1 GCA_003644335.1 Planctomycetota bacterium
ATAAACTTCACGATGGACGATATCCACACCACCAAAACCATCTGCTCGGTTACGGTCATGCGGAAGTACGACTCGAAGGACAAAGCTGACAAGAAAAAGTACAAAAAATACAAGAACAACATGCCAGCTATCACCACGTTGATGATCCAGGAATGCGTGGCTGAGTTCATATCAAAGGTCAGCCCGCACCAGGTTGTCATCAGCGTCAGGTTGGAGAAGGGCAAGAGCAAATTAACCGAGCAGGGCAACCGCTTCGCCAAGGAACGCGAATACGCCGACGCTCTGGACATTTATCGCGGCGCCCTAAACGACACCCCGGACGATTACGGAACGATGTTCAACATGGGCCTGTGCTATGAAGCACTGGGCGAAATGGACAAAGCTTACGCAAGTTATTCCAAAGCGGTACGACTAAGGCCTAAAACAAAATTCATCCGAGCCAGACGAAGAGTAAGGATAGAAAACGGTGACAAGGACGAGGATGTCGATTGAAAATTGGTTGACTGGCTAAAAAAAACAACTAACCCCCAAGCTAATGACGTGTCCATAACCCACAGCGAAGAAAAAAACTACGAAAGACACGAAAAAACGCGAAAACAGTTTGCACCATGAAGAACATGAAGATTTTTTAGAAACAAAAAAACTTTCCCCCTTTTCTTTTGTGTTCTATGCGTTCTTTCGCGGTAGAATCGCTGTTGCTGTTTTGTTTTGCCGTTGTTTTTACTGATAACCGAACACTGATAACTTCAAAAAAAAGATATCGGGGCATCGTGCTCCGTAGGAACATATGAGTAAGGAGAAACATCATGGGTAAAGGCAAGAAAACACTGGTAATGGTAATGGCGGTTGCAATGCTGGCTTCGCTGGCTGGTCCCGTTTTGGCCCAGTCGGCCCAGCGGAATGCACAGCGAAAGTTGCTAGCCATTCGGGCAGCCCGCGTCGACGCCATGCGGAAGATGGCGGAGCGCATCAAGGGCTTGAGGATTACTTCCAATACGACGGTCCAGGATTTCGTTACGGAGAACGACACCATCGAGACCGCACTGAACACTTTCATCCGTGGGATGAAGGAAGAGGGTAAGGCCAAGTTTTTCAAGGATGGCACAGCTGAGGTTACCATGTCCGTAACGCTCCGCACGATTATCACCAAGCTGACGCACATCTACTCCGCTCATTACAAGGGCGACAAGATCAAAGCGTCGGACTTCAAGAAGATGACGCAGACCAACAAGTTCGACAAGATAACCGTCGTAGGCTCGGGCGTGGTGCCCGAGGAACTGGACGAGGATCCGCTCCAGGCTATTCCCTCTAGCGGCAGGACGCCCAGGCCTTATGGGCAAGCTGGGAAGTATTGGAGCGCCCATTGCAAGCCTCAGGGCAGGCTCATGGCTGTGCGCGCCGCCCGCGTGGACGGCATGCGCAGACTCGCTGAGCGGATCAAGGGCGTGCATATCACATCAGACACCACGGTGCAGGACTTCGTGGCTGAGTCTGACAATATCGACGTGAATATGCGGACGTTCCTCCGCGGAGCCAAGGAAATCGGCATCCGCTATCACCGCGACGAGCTTATCGTCGAGGTCGAGATGGAGGTTACGCTCAAGACCGTCGTAGCCAGCCTGAAGAGCTGGGCGGATGTCCACTACAAGGGCGACCGCGTCAAGATCAAAGCCATGCAGGACTACGTCGAGAAAGTCCGCCATGACAAGATAACCGAGATCGGCATGGGCGTCCCCCCAGCCCGCTACTGCAAGGGTTACACGTCCGAGCAGATAACGGTACTGGCAACGGCTACCAAGGCTCCACCCTGGATTTCCGATACCATGCGGGCTAAGGGACAGGCTGCTATCGACACCGACAGCACCAACGCCGCCCAGGCCAAGCTGATGGCCAAGCGGGCTGCGGAACTGGACGCCAGGCGGAAACTGGCTGAGCAAATCGATGGCTTGCTGATCGACTCGGACACATCCGTGCGGGATTTCGTCGCCCAGAGCGACGAGATAAATACACGGATGCAGACCTATCAGCTCGGTGCGCATGTCGTTAAGGGTTCCGAAAAGTTCTACCCTGACGGCACGGCTGAGGTTACCGTAGAGATACCGCTCAAGCCAATCTGGAACCTCTACCTGGTCTCAATCAAGAAAGTACGATAAGTTACGATATTGGCCCAGCTGGGCAAAGGGCCTGGCTAGGCCGATGTTCAATCGCCAATTACAGGAGAAACAAAATGTTTAAGAAAATTCTATCCATACTGATGATCTCAGCGGCACTGGGCATGGCATGCGTAACGGTAGGCTGTGAGGACGAAGTCAAAGTCCACCGTCAAAGCGAAACCACAACAGTACAACAGCAAGAAGTAGTAGTGCCGTAGCGCGTAGCACAGTCGCCCCGGCGGTGGTTTTTTCATAGCTTGTCTGTAGGGGTATGTGTTGTTGCCGGTGCCGTGGTTACGAATGTCTCGCAGAGACGCTGAGTTCGCAGAGAAAAACATGTTGCGTGTTTGTCATCTGCGACCCCGTGAGGTGTATGCCTTGGCTACAATTCACCACGGCACTTGCATGAATCGGAACGAATGTCGCGAATGCTTGTTTTGAGTTAAACCCATTCGTGTCATTCGTGTTAATGTCATCGGCTGCGTCTGGCGGCGGAATATGCAGAAAGGGAGTATTTTGATGCGAAAAATCATGCTGACGTGTTTGGTTGTCTCAGCTTTGCTGGGCGCAGTTACCCTTGCCCCAGCCGAGGCAGTGGGTCAAGTAAATCAGAAAAATCTCGTAACTGTCACCGTCCTGGGCGAGGGCATGAGCAAGGCTGACGCCATGCGCGATGGCCAACGCAAAGCCATTGAGCAGGCTGCGGGGACGCTTATCTACTCCCAATCGCAGACCAAAGACTTCGCCCTCGTGCGGGACACCGTCCTGGCCCGGGCAGCGGGATTCATCCAGGAATGCAAAGTTCTCTCCGGCGGCTCAGGCCCAGCTGACGACGGCACCTGGGCGCTCAAGCTGCGGTGCGTCGTGTCGAAAAAAGGCATCGAAGATACATGGGGCGTCGTTACGAATCTGCTCAAGCAGATGGGCAGGCCTAAGATAATGGTCTTCCTTCGCGAGCGGATAGACGAAAACTGGCAGGAGGTCCCCACCGTGCAAACCCGCGTGGAAAACCTGCTGTTAAAGAGCGGCTTTCTGCTGGTGGACAAAAACCAGATAAAGGAAATTGACCGCCGAGATCTCCAGTCAGCCATGGCGGAGGACAAGCCAGGCCTGGTTGCAGCTATCGCCAAGCGGTTCGGTGCGCAGATTTTCGTTACAGGCCAGGCCACCGCTACGAAGGACGCGGACTATCCCAAGCAGCTCTACGGCAGGATGAGGCACAAATACTGGGGCGAAGCCAACGTCAAAACTTTCCGAGCCGACACGGGGCAGCTTATCTCGTCCATTCCCGGCAAGAGTTTCCCCGGCGTGCAAGGCTCAGCCCGCGGAGCAGCCAAGCAGGCCCTCGACGCTGAGGGCAGGTTCATCGCGCCGCGAATTACAAACAATATCCTGCGGTTCTGGATGGACGCTATGGAAGGCAGGGGCGAAATCCAGCTGAAAGTTTCCGGCATTAAGTACCTCGAATACACGCGGCTGAAAAAGGCACTGGCCAAGCTCAAGGAAGTCAAAGATGTCCGAGCCAAGTTCGCCAGCGGCAACGCTGATATTTCGATCGAAGCCGACTGCACCGCGGAGTCCTTGGCGGAGAAAATAGCGGAGCAAATGGAAGACAAACTGGAAATCTCCGACGTCTCGCAAAATGTCATCAAAGCTACATTCGTCAAGGGAAACTAAGCCGAGATGAATATTCGCAGGATGACAATTTGTGCGGTTTTGGTTGCGGCGGGCTTGGCGTCTCTGGGCAGCTTGGCCTGGGCGGATACCGTGAAGATTCGGACGGTAACTTATGACCAGGCCAGGATTCTGGACTTTGACGATGAGTTTATTACGTTCGAGATTCAGCTGTTTGGACTGGCTGAGGACAAGCCCGGCTGGAAGACGTATCGCAAGGCCAGCAGCGATGTTCAGTTTGTGCAGATAAGTCCCGCCGGGCGGCTGGGCGGGGCGGGGCGGCTATTCAACAAAGCGGAGCGGCTGCGGCAGGGGGGTAAGGGCAAGGACAGGCCCCAGGTCAACAAGTTATACAAGTCGGCCTTGGCTGAATTGACCAAGCCTCGCGCGACCCGCCGAGCCAAGACCAGGGCCAGACGAGTGAAATGGCCCGAGCTGCTGGTGCGGTTTCGACTTGGCCAACTCAAAGGCGTCGGGCAGCAGGTGCGAGTAGCTACGACGCAAGTTTCGGGCAAGGATTTTTGTCGCATCTGCCGGGGCAGGGGGAAGGTGAAGTGTCCCAACTGCCGGGGCAGCGGGCGGGAGAAATGCCAAAAGTGTCATGGCGTCTGGTACAAACCCTGCAAAAACTGCGGCGGCACCGCCAGGGTGGACGCGAAAAGAACCGTCAAAAAACTCCTCAAAGAGCGACGCGGCACGGTGGTAACCGAGAAGTGGATACCCGTTACGAAGTACTACAAAAAACGCTGCCCGAGCTGTGCCGCGGTTATCATCGTCGACGGCAGACGCGTCGGCATATCCTGGCGGTGCGAAACGTGCAGCATGAATAAATACCCAGGATACGTTCCCTGCCACGTCTGCAAAGGCACGGGCTATATAACCTGCAAATCCTGCAACGGCACGGGCAAGGCCCCCGAACCAGCCGTCAACCCAGCTGTCAAACCAGCCCCGCCAGCTCCAGCCAAGCCCAAATCCCCCGCAAAATCAAAACCCGCGAAGAAGAAATAATGTAGCCGTTCACAGCTACATAAAAATTCACCATGAAGCACATGAAGAGCACGAAGATCCTTTTTTTGTTAGCTAAAAAAACTTCAAGTCGTGCGCGACATTTTTTTGTGGCAGAGTGCAACAGCTTGTCAGTGCGAAACTTAGCCAGGTTAGGCGATGTTGTTTTTGTTTCTAACCCCGCCCCAAATTTATGTCGCACACCTTTAAGTCCTTCATGAGCTTCATGGTGCAATCAGTTTGTGTATATTTTGCAGTATTTTTTCGTTGATAGCGTGTGAACGCCTACCGTTTTTTACAAATAATTCGTATCCATTCGTGGTTCCAACGCTGTGAAAGGCTAAGAAATAATCCGCTCGATATCCCCTCTCCGAAAAAAAAATCCGATTTTTCCGATTTTTCCTCATTTTATCCTTATCCCTATGCCGATACATGAATATACCCCAAGTTGGGGATGGCAGATGCTGGCCCAGGCGAGCCGGCGGAAAGGGTATCACTGATGAAAATTATGATAGTCGAGTCTGACTGGCAGTTTACCGTCCGAGCAGTTCGGTATTTTGAGTTCCGAGGCCACTGGGTCGTGCAAGAGTCGCCCCAAGGCCTGGCCGGCCGAGCGAGAAGCTGGCAACCAGACCTGGTGATACTCGCGGCGGAGTATGCTTCCGAGGAAACGCTCAATTCGCTCCGAGCCTTGCCCGGCACGCCCGCGATTTTACTTTCCGAACACATGAGCAACTTCAAACAAGCCTGGGCAGCCTGGCAGCGTGGCGGCGACGAACTGCTCATGAAACCCGTCTTCAGAGCGTCGGAATTGCAGGAAGCAGTAGTAACCGCGATGGAAAACGCGACGCTAAGTCGACAAAAATCGCAGTCCCACAGCATGGCTATAGCGTAAAAAAGTTGTCAGTTTGCGTCGAGAGTCCACCGGTTTCACGGATTCAAAAAGAGATTACACGGATTTTCTTTTTTGATTAAAAATAATCCGTGTAATCTTCTTCTAAAAAAATCCATGAAATCCGTGGATTGCTGTTTTGTCTATTGGCTATTCCCTATTTGCCCACTTCCCTGTTTCCAGTTTTCTTTTGTGTCTGCTGGTTCGTCGGCGTCGGAGGTTTTTAACTCTTCTATACGATCCCTCAACCGAGCCGCTTTCTCGAACTCCAACCCCTCAGCTGCAGCCAGCATCTCCCGCTCAAGCTCCGCCAAAATCTCCGTCCGGTCGAAGGCTTCGTCGCTACTGGCTCCCATCGCGTCGCGGGCTATCTGCCGGGCGTGGGTCTGCTCAGCCAGGGCGTTGCGAATTTCTTTCTTGATAGTTTGCGGCGTGATGCCGTGGGCCTTGTTGTAAGCCAACTGAGCCTCGCGCCGCCGAGTGGTTTCGGACATAGCCTTGGCCATGGCGCCGGTAACGCGGTCGGCGTAGAGATAAACCTGGGCGTCCACGTTCCGAGCGCATCGGCCTATGGTCTGAATCAGCGATGTCGCCGAGCGAAGAAAGCCTTCCTTGTCCGCGTCGAGAATAGCTACCAGCGAAACCTCCGGCAAGTCAAGGCCCTCTCGCAGCAGGTTCACGCCGATAAGCACATCGAACTTGCCCTGGCGAAGTTCGTTGAGAATCTCCACCCGCTCGAGCGTGTCGATTTCGCTGTGGAGATATTTGCACCGGAAACCTTCCTGCCGAATATACTCCGCGAGGTCTTCGCTAAGTCGTTTGGTAACGGTGGTGATGAGCGTCCGCTGGCCGGCCTTGTTACGCTTGGCTATCTCCCTCAGCAAGTCCGCCACCTGTCCCGTTGCAGGGCGAACCTCCACCGGCGGATCGATCAAACCCGTCGGACGGATAATCTGCTCGACGACCTCGCCCCCCGCCAGCTCCAGTTCGTAGTCGCTTGGCGTAGCAGATACGAAAACCACATTGTTCATCGCTTGCTCGAACTCGTCGTATTTCAGCGGACGATTGTCCAATGCCGACGGCAGGCGGAACCCGTGCTCGATAAGCACTCGCTTGCGGGCCTGGTCGCCGTTGAACATCGCGCGAATCTGCGGGATGGTAACATGCGACTCGTCTATTATCAGCAGGAAGTCGTCCGGGAAATAGTCCAGCAGCGTGTAAGGCTTCTCGCCGGGCTTTCGCGCGTCAAGATATCGTGAATAATTTTCGATCCCCGGGCAGTAGCCAACTTCCCGCATCATCTCGATATCATATTTCGTCCGGGCACCAAGCCGTTGGGCTTCGAGCAGTTTGCCCTGGTTTTTCAGGTCGATAACGCACGACTGGAGTTCCCGTTTAATTTGGCCTATCGCATTTTCGACGACGTTTTCGTCGACGATATAATGCACAGCTGGGAAAATAAACGCCTGGTCGGTCGAGCTGAGGGCCTCGCCCGTGGTTGGGTTTATCAGGCGGACAGCCTCGATTTCGTCGCCGAAGAATTCCACCTGATAGCCGAACTGTTCGTAGGCCGGGTAGATGTCCACCGTGTCGCCCCGGACGCGAAATGTGCCCCGCTTGAAGTCCACAT
>QNCB01000054.1 GCA_003644335.1 Planctomycetota bacterium
ACATGGCTACCCCGCATACAGCCGCGGTGTAGCCATGCCACCCAACTTTTTTTTGCTTTCACTGGTTACTGAAGGCTGATTACTGACGGCTGATTGCTATCTACTTCAGCCTTACGTCTATGCCTTTTTCTTTCCATTGTTTTGCCAGTCGGCGGAAATCTTTTATCAGGCCGTTCATTTGCTCGCCGACCTGGGTCAGGCTATTGTAGAGGGCTGGGTCGTTTATGAATTTTCCCGCGGTGCCATGACCTTGGTTCATCTTCTCGACCGTCTCGCCGATGGACTTGAGCAGTATGGAAATATCCTCGGCGCTGGTGATGAGTTTTCGCGTCAGTTCGTCAGCTCCGCCTAGCGTTTTTTGGGCGCTGATGGCGGTAGCTTTGATAGCAGCCATGGCCTGGTCGGCCTGGTCGCTTGCCTTGGCGAGGTTGGCTAGTGCAGCTTTGAAGTTCGCCTGGTTTTGGTCATCGCCAGTTATGGCATACAGCGCGTCGAGTGTGCGATTCATGCGGGCGACCGTGCCCTGGAGCCCGGCGGGCAGGGTAGGGGGGCTGGGCTGAGTGGTGGCTGGTTGCGTGGTCGTCGGCGCAACTGGGGCTATCAGCTCGTTGAGATTCTTGGCAAGGTCGCCGAAGTTTTTCAGCGACGCGGTAAGTTCCTTTGGCAGCAGTCCCTCGCCTGGGTCGTGCGCGCCTTGGAGTTTGATAACCTCGTCGATGGTGTAGAACTCGGCGCGAGCCTCGGTTTTGGCGGGGGGAATCAGCGTGAGATACCCCTTGCCGACAAGCCCTTTCGTAAAGATCCGGGCCTGGATATCCCTGGGCAGGCGGATGTCCGAATCGACCTTGGCCCGGATGGTTACGCCGTTGCGAGCGTCGCCGTTGGTGAAGTCCACATTGGTAACCAAGCCAACGCGCTTGCCCCGCAAATATATCGGATCGCCCGCGATAATATCATGCGTCTGCCAAAAGTGTATCTCCACGGTATACCCCGTGGAAAACATTTGCGGCAAGCCCGCGAAGAGGACAATCATCCCGCACAGCATAGCCAGGCCCGCAATTACAGTTAAACCGATAGCGATATTTCGTCTATTCTCATTCATAATCTCTCCCGTAGCATGGGCGTCTCGCCCATGTTTTTTTCTTTTCGAACTATCTTCCTCTTCGTGTTCTCTGTGTTCTTTCGCGGTAAACTTTTCTTTTCTTGCCAGGCAACAAGTTGCATAACCTACAGCTACTCGTCTTGTGCAAAATGGCCTGTTTCAAGTTCCGCCAGTTCTTCCGGGTTGGCTCGGCCTGCGATGAATCGGCGGACGACCTCATTGTCAGCCTGGTCCAGCTCGTCGGGCGTGGTGTCGATGATAAACTTTCCCTCGTGCAGCATAAGGATGCGGTCGCCGACCTTTCTGGCTGAGGCCATGTCGTGCGTAACGACCACCGCGGTATTGCCCAGCACCTTTTGCAGCTTGAGTATCAGTTCGTTTATCAGGTCAGCTCGGATAGGGTCCAGCCCGGTGGTAGGCTCGTCGTAGAAAATTACCTGGGGCTTTAGCGATATCGCCCGGGCCAGGGCGACGCGCTTTTTTTGCCCCCCGGACAGCTCGGTGGGGTATCTGCCTTGCAGCCCATCCAGGCCTACCAACGAGAGAACCTCCTCGCTCCGCATACGTTGGCCGGGCCGGTCGCAAGCGTTGTGGGCCTCGAGCGGGAAGCTGATATTTTCCTCGACCGTCATGGAATCGAACAGGGCGGCACCCTGGAAAAGGAACCCCATTCGCCGGCGGATCGGGACGAGCTTTCTCTCCGGGAGTCGGGAAATTTCGTGCTCGCGAAAAAAAACTTCCCCCGCGTCAGGTCTGAGCAGGCCTATCATATGTTTCAGCAGCACGCTCTTGCCGCAGCCACTCGGGCCGATGATGACCGTCGTCTTGCCAGTCTGCACCGCCAGATTTATATCGTTCAGGACGGCTTCGTTGCCGAAAGATTTGTGTACGCCGGAGAGCCTGATTATCGTCTCACTGCGAGTCATTTGGCCCCCTCGACATCGATAATCATAGCGGTTTCGTGGCGATGGCCTTGGTTGTACCAGGCGAGACACTCCCGGCAGACTTTCTCCGGCAGGGTTTCGATGTCCACTTCCACAAAGCCCAATTTGTGGAAAAATTCCTGCTCGTATGTCATAGCGAAAAGTTTTGGCACACCGAGCCTGCGGGCGTCTGCCAGGCAGGCTGATATCAACGCTTTGCCCACGCCCAACCCCTTGGCTTCCTGGGCCACAGCCAGGGAACGAATCTCCGCACAGTTGCCCCAAAAAATATCCACCGCCACGCAGCCTAGCAGTTTCTCATTCTCGTCCGCCGCCAGGCCTGGCTCGACCGCTACGATAAACTCTCGAAGACAATCGTAGATACTCTCCAGCGACCGATGGAGCATGAGGTCTTGCTCGGCATAATGGTTCACCAGGTCGCAGATTCCCTGGGCGTCGGAAATTTTCGCGGGACGTATTTTCATAGCCCCGCCATTTTCACCTGCTGAGTGGCAATTGTCAATCAGCTATGAATCAATTGCGTCTGGCTGGGCAAGTGTGGTACAATCTGGGACTTGACTTTAACTTACTTTTATTCCTTTAGCGGAGACGAGCATTCAATGGCAAAGAAAATCAATGACTTTAAGCGCGGGCATGGCTGCATTTGGAAGAACAACGAAATATGGGTCTTTGTGAGCATGGATCACGTCAAGCCCGGCAAGGGCCCGGCCTATGTCCAGGCTGAGCTTCGCAATGTAAAGACGGGGCAAATCGTCGCCAACCGGTTTCGGCCAGAGGAAACGCTTGAGCCGGTGCACTTCGACCGCAAGAAGATGGAGTATTTGTATTCCGACGGCTCCAGCCATGTGTTTATGGATCCGGAAACTTATGAGCAGGTCGAGCTGCCCCTGGCAGCCATCGGCGATGCTGCGGTTTTCCTCACGCCGAACTGCGTTTGCGAAACCTGCTTCGTCGAAGCGGAGCTGATGTCCGTCGAGCTGCCAAACACCGTCGAGCTGACCGTAACTGACACCCCGCCGAATGTAAAAGGCGCCACCGCTACCAACCAGGCCAAGGACGCTGTCTGCGAAGGCGGGGCAAATATCAAAGTGCCGCCCTTCGTCGAAAACGGCACGGTTGTAAAAGTAGACACCCGAACCGGCGAATACCTCGGCAGAGTTTAGCGATTTTGGATTTGCAGATTTTGGATTTGCGAAAAATAACGGACGAAACATGTCATCAGTTTACGAAACATTGCAGGGCAGGGGCCTCGTAGAGCAGGTTAGCGACGAGGGGCTTGGCGAGAGGCTTGGGAAGAAGTCTGCTACGATGTATGTCGGCTTTGACCCGACGGCGGAGAGTTTGCAGCTTGGCAATCTCGTGCCGATAATGGCCATGGCGCACTTTCAGCGGGCGGGGCACAAGGTACTCGCGGTCGTCGGCGGGGCGACGGGTATGATAGGCGACCCCAGCGGGAAGAATGAGGAACGCAACCTCCTGACGGCGGAGAAGGTCGCTGCCAATGCCGAGGCTATGAAGCAACAGCTCTCGCGGTTCCTGGATTTCACCGGGCCAAACGCTGCGGTAATGTTGGACAACAACGACTGGATCGGGCCTATGGGTTTCACGGAATGGCTTCGTGATGTCGGGAAGTTTTTCACCGTCAATTATATGGTCGCCAAGGAGTCCGTCAAAACCCGCATGGCCTCGGCCAACGGCATCAGCTTTACCGAGTTTAGCTACATGACCCTGCAGGCGTATGACTTTCTGCACCTGTTCGACACGATGGGCTGCACGGTGCAATATGGCGGCAACGACCAGTGGGGCAATATCACCGCTGGGATAGACCTGGTGCGAAAGAGACGGCGGCAAAGCGTCTATGGTCTGACCTGTCCGCTGGTGAAAACCAGCAATGGCGAGAAGTTCGGCAAGTCCGCGGGCAACGCACTCTGGCTGGACCCAGCCCGCACGAGTCCATACCACCTGTACCAATACTGGGTGGGCCAGGCTGACGCCGATGTGGAAAAATATCTGAAAATTTTTACATTCCTGCCGCTGGAGCAAATAGCGGAGGTCGTAGCTGCGCACAACCAAAACCCCGAACGACGCGAGGGCCAGAAACTTTTGGCAGCTGAGGTTACGCGGGTAATCCACGGCCAGGGGGGGCTGGACAAGGCCCTGGCTGCGACCGATGCGATGTTCGGCGGCGACCTGGCGGGCTTGACCGACGCGGACCTGGCGGATATTTTCGACGCAGTGCCGTCGTCCGAACTGCCAGTCCAGGCCATCGCAGCTGGGGCGCCGTTGGTAGATGTCCTGGCTGGGACAGACCTGGCCAACTCCAAAGGCCAGGCCCGCAAGCTCATCGCCCAGGGCGGCATTTCCGTAAACAACATCCGCGCGACGGACACCGAGGCTGAGGTAAACACCGACACCCTGGCAGGGCGACGCACGCTCATCCTCCGAGCGGGCAAGAAGCGGTACCACCTGGTGAAAATTGTGTAACCCTTCACAGCTACGAAAAGCCGAGTCCGCCCGGTGCCGTTGGTTGCAAACACCGCAACCACGGTACCAGGCTATAAAAAAACAGCGGCTGGGGATTTCTAACTCCCAGCCGCCATACATGCTCAACTATAATTTCAGACGAATTACGCAGCCTTGCGCCGCCTTCGCAGCAGGGCCAGGCCACCGATGGCCAACAGACTCATTGTCGCCGGTTCGGGAGCCTCGGCGTAGCCGGTGAACTCAAAGCTATTCCAGGTGCCCGTATAGCCCGCCCAGATATCCTGCACGCTGACGGTCCACTGTCCATTGGGGTTTTCGCCCCAGAACTCCGCTGAGGAAAACTCCCATGTTGTGCTGTCGCCCTGTCCAGTTGTCAGACCATAGCCCAGTTTGCTTGTCGTGCCGGAGGGGGACGTAAGCAGGATATCGTAGTCTCCCCAGTAAGCGTTACTGCTTAAACCAATGTCCAGTTCGATGGACTCCAGCCGATTCGTGTCAGTGATGGTGAAGGTTCTCGATACTGCGCTGCCGGCATCTGGGATAGCCTGGTTTACAGTCTGTTGACCAGTGCCGAAACTGACCTCAGCAGCCGGGCCTGCGTATGAGAGGGCATAATTGACCGCCGCGGTGGCATCGATAAGCCCAAACCCGTAATACGGGTTGAATTCGTAACCCGCGCCGTTGGTTTGCCAGGCACTATGTCCCGTATCGACTTTGACGGAAGTATTGGCCAGGACATGCTTGACCCCGCGAACGTCGAGGTTCGAATTGGCTTGGAGTATTAGTGCCACGGTACCGGCAACTGTCGGCGAGGCTGACGACGTTCCGCCGAAGGCATTGGTGTAGTCGGGATGACCTGTGATGCCGCCGTAGCCGCTGGAGCCTGTCCGGTCGGTGGTGGTAATGCCCGGCCCTCCTCCGTTTGAGGGGGCAGTTACGAAGACATTGGCGCCGAAATTAGAATAAGACGCAGCAACTCCGTTTGCACCCAGGGCCGCCACGGCGATTGCTGTACGGTCAGCCTGGGCGGTCTTTGCGTTGGCGTTGGCGCTATCGTTGCCTGCTGCCCGAACGTTGACGCAGCCAGCGGCTGCGGCGGTGCGATTGGCTGTTACGATTGTGGGGTTACTGACATACGAAGCCGCGATGCCGTAACTGTGATTTTTGACCTTGATTACATCTGTGCGGTGAAGAGTGGCATCGACAAACATCTGCTCTGTTTGATCTGGGCCGAAGCTGCATCTCAGCCCCGCCAGAGACGCATGCGGGGCAACGCCCGTTATGCCCACGCCGTTTCCGCCCCGGCCTGCTGCAACGCCAGCTACCGAAATACCGTGCTGGTCAGCGCTGTAGACAGGGTTCGGGTCGCTGTCATTTTGACCGAAGTCCCAACTGACCCCAGCTACATAGTTCGGTGCCAGGTCCGGATGGGCTGTCTCGAAACAGTCGTCCACTATGCCGATGGTTACGCCAGTACCGGTATAATCATTTGCCCAGGCCCCGGCTACGTTTATATGGGAGTATCCGTTATTGCCGTTGAGATGCCATTGGCCGTAAGTATTGCCGCTCTGCCCACCCGTATAGAGCGGGTCATTCGGCGTAAAGCTCGTCCGCACGTATTTTGCTGAATCCTCGTTGTATAGCTCATGGACAGGCCCTTGGGCCCACAAAGCCCCGGCGGGAACAGCTACAACAAGTGCCAAAACGACGCTTGCGGTCCAGAACAAACCTTTGCCCTTGAAGCCAAAAAATTCAAAATCCTGTTTTCTTGCGTTTCTCATCTCGTACAGCCTTTCATTCCAGCGTCCATATTGCTTGCCAGGTTGTTTCGACAACCTGGAGTCCACTACCGCCAACTTACCCAGCTGACACAAATCAGCCAGACTCACCAGCGGTACAACAAGTGAGCTGAGCAACACTCCAAGAGATGAGCAATTCTTGTATACTTCTAAACTTCCTCCTCAGGCGGATTGTGTAGGCTCAACCGCCGAGATTTCCAACCATCAATATTCGATTTTCAGTAAGCTGACGCCGCAAAAAGCCCGCCAGATTTTTTAACCTCTTATCAAAAAAGTACATCTTTGGGAACTCGGCCGGATTGGCCCAGAAATTGGGCATTGGCCTAAAGAACAGGAAGTGAGGGAGCGATTTCGCCCCTGGTCTTCAATCACCCTCCTCCAGAGCGTTCTGGGATGATCGGCTCCGTCGGCTCAAGACGGAACGCCGACAAGTGTACACACTCATCGCGATTTGTCAAGTATATAAAAAAATTTTTTTATGAAGAGATGAGAGCTAATTGCAAAAATGTA
Source organism: Planctomycetota bacterium (assembly GCA_003644335.1). Next base: position 6,840 of record QNCB01000054.1, read on the forward strand.
GCCTAGCCGCCCTCGGCTGGGAAGGTTGTGTAAAAAACACTGTAAATATGGCAAGTTCAACACACCCGAGGGCGACTGTGCTACATTTCCGGATAGTTTTGCAATAGGCTCTTTTGTTTTCACCGCCATCCCATAACACGATGGCCTGACAGCTCTGTAGGAGCGATATCTTTGTAGAAAAAAAAGACCGCCACGAATCAAGCTGTCGTGTTATGGGATGGCCGTGTGAAGAAAGAAAAAGACTGCATTCCCGCCTGCGCGGGAATGACATGTGGGGAGTATAGCCCTGTGCCGTGGTTGCTGATGGCTGTAAAAATAGCGACGGGCGTCTCGTGGACGCCCGCCGCCGGACAGAAAGGATGTAAATTGTGAGACAGTACAAGCAAACAGCTATCTCGCAGAGACGCTGAGTCCGCAGAGAAAAGATTTTTGATTTTATCTTTCCTCTGCGTTCTCTGCGAG
>QNCB01000055.1 GCA_003644335.1 Planctomycetota bacterium
GGAATGGTCTTCCTGTTCAGGCCCAGGCAGCGAGTTTTCTGCCGATGCTAATATCGCAGCGCGAAGCAGTATTGGAAATCTTGCTTTTTATCCACAAATCCGAAATTAGGATTTCGGATTTTGGGGTACATCTTATGCGGGGGAGTTTGTTCTGTCGCATGTCTCTTCGTTCAGCCCTGTAGCTGTGGCTGCTATCGACAGGGCGTCGTCGAGCCAGTCTGCATAATCCCATTTCTCCGACCCCTGGGCCGGCATAGCCAGCATTAACGATCGGCCTGATACCTGGATATTCAGCCCGCGGTCTTTCAGAGCCTGGGCACTGCGGGAGAGCGTCCGGGCCAAGTCGCCATCGCCGACGAATGTCCAGTCGTCGCAGTTTTTGTCGCCACCGCGAACCTCCAGCGGCGCCTGAGGCTTGTCAGCTTGGTTCCACATAAGCACGTCGGGCAGGGGTTGGCCCAGTTCGAGCACGATGATACCGTACCGCCGACTTAGCCGACGCGTGCCATGGCCTACCTCGTATCGAAAGGTGAAAGCCCTGCCGGGCCAATGTCCAAGCTGGCCGTACATCACGTTGTACGCTCGCGGACTGTGCCCGCAGGATATAATCGCGAATTGACTATATCGCAGGGGTATCTCGAACGGGTCTTCGTGGGAAAACAGCACGCCACGCCTGTGAGCGTAGTTGGACAGGGTTTTGGTGTGGGCAGAGTGACGCAGGCCTATCACGGTGAAAGATACCACCGCTGCGAGAAAAGCCACCACAAGAATTGCCATAAACGCGATCTGCATGACCTGCTCCCGATTAAAGTTTCCCCCGACATCAGTTTTTTTTCGTCATGGGGAATTCGTTATTGTTTCGTTATTCTGGTTTCGTCATTCGTCATTTTTGGTCTTGACCGGTTCCGGGGGCATGTCGGGCAGGCCACTTGTGTTTAGCTTCATGCCGAAGGGAGGCTTGTATGTGAGGCGATAATTCGGCGCCATCGGGCCTTCCAGCGACGTTATCCATCGGCGGATATTTCGATAGGGAGCCGACTTGGTGGACATAAAGGCCGGTCTGATATCCGCGCCGCCGACTTGCGGGTGAGGCCTTTTCGAGACCTTGGCGTTTAGCCCATACTGAAGCAGCAGCGAATCTTCAACCTTCTGCCGGTCGATAATCGCTCTGCCACCCTTGCGAAACCCGCTGAGGATAATGAAGTTGGTGTAGTCCACTTTTTCGTTCTTGCTGGCGGTGGTGAAGAGCTTCAGCCCGCCGGCTGGCTTGGGGCCGCCGTGGCAGTTCGCATTGCCGCACTGCAACTTCACGACGGGCCAAACCTTACTGCGAAACTCGACCATGAACCTCGGATCCCTCGTGATGTGAATGTCCTGGAGCAGCTCGATATCGTCAGGCCTATTGCGAAGTATCTCCGCCAGCCGCTTCCACGGGGGCATTTTGTAGAACTGTTTTTCCTTGCCGATTTTGTCCCAATTATCCTCGACACTGCCACGCATCGAGTCGCAATACCTTTTCAACGCGCGATTGGTGAACTTGATCGAGACCCTCTTGTCCCGCTCGGGCTTGTATTCCATCAGCCTGATCCAAAGGATGTCGCGATGGCTGAGGAGATACTTGTCCGAAACGCCAGGCCCGCTGGCCCGGCCTGGCGAGGCTGCGGCAGCTTTGCTCTCGATGATTTTTATCTTTGCGACGACGCGCCGAAGGAGCAACTTGGCCCGGCTATGACCAGGGGCGATTTTCATAGCCTCGCGGAGGTCCATCTTGGCATTTTTCAGCAGATCGACGTCGTTTGGATGCTTCTGCCAAACCCACCGGGCCAACTTGTACAGAGCGTCGGCGTCGGTTGTCTGAATTTTGCTCCGGCGTTCCAGATAGGCGTTCTTAGCCTGGGCGTCAGCCGCCCCAGCCTGGCTGAGCGAGAGAAAAATCACGCCGGCAAACACCACCGCCATCGCCATTGTCGCCAAAAAACCACGCCCCCTGATTACGGAAATTACCTTACTCATGATATGACCTCTTTTCCATGTCATACTCGAATCGACGATATCTTTTTGATGTGCTGCAACAGGCGGCGGTGGGATTCGAACCCACGAATAACGGATTTGCAATCCGTCGCCTTAGTCCACTTGGCCACGCCGCCATGTTCTTTCAATACATACAGTTACGAAAACTCGTTTGGCATTGTCCATTTTCCGCAACGACAACCGCACGCGACATTATAATATGTATGATGATGTATGCAAGAAACAATTGTTTCCGGCGGCGATCCCGTCGGCGGCGACGTGTGCGAGATTAAACTTACTATTGGGCCTCGTGTGCGGGCATAAAACCCGGTACTTATTTGCGATGCTCCCCAAAGAAGTATTAACTCGAATAAATAAGGCTTGTGATACTCCACACTTTCGCGAATAAGTGCCGGGTTGGTTATCCCGGGCGATTTCAGATTTTGGATTGGGGATCAGGGGATTGACAGCTCAACTTATTTGCCTTTGCTCCCTCTGGTAGCCCGTTTTCTGTCTGCCTCTTTGAGGTAGCGTTTTCTCAGGCGAATCGAGCTTGGGGTAAGCTCGACCAGTTCGTCGCTTTCGATGTATTCCAACGCCTGTTCGAGAGTCATTTTCCGCGGGACTTTCAGCGTTACGGTCGCGTCCTTGTTGGCTGAGCGAACGTTGGTGAGGTTCTTCTTTTTGGCGACGTTGGCGGGCAGGTCGTTGTCTCGGCAGTGCTCGCCGATGACCTGTCCCTCATAGGTCTGCTCGCCCGGAGCGACGAACATCACGCCGCGGTCAGCCAGGCCATCCAACGCGTATGCGGTAACCTGGCCCGTCTCGGTTGCTATCATCACGCCATTGGCTCGGCTGGGGATTTCGCCGCGATACGGGCCATATTCTTCGAACCGGTGGTGCATAATCGCCTCGCCCTGGCTGGCGGTCAGCAGGCGGTTGCGAAGCCCGATAAGCCCGCGCGACGGTATGGAAAATTCCAAAATCGTTCTGCCATTGAGAGTATCCATGTGCAACATCTCAGCCTTGCGGTCGCCCAGAAGTTGCATCGCAGCGCCGACGCCCTCGGAGGGTATGTCGATAACCAGCTTCTCAATAGGCTCGAGTTTTTTGCCGTTTTCGTCGCTGTGGAAAATAACCTCGGGCTTGCCGACGCAAAGTTCGTAACTCTCGCGTCGCATGTTTTCCAGCAGTATGCCCAGGTGCAGCAGGCCTCGGCCTGATACGTTGAACTCGTCGCCGCGGTCTTCAACCCGCAGGGCTACGTTCGATTGCAGTTCGCGCTGCAAACGGTCGCCGAGCTGGCGGTTGGTAACGTATTTGCCCTCTTGCCCGGAGAAGGGCCCGTTGTTTATGCGGAACGTCATGTGGAGCGTTGGCTCGTCTATGGACACGGGCGGCAGGGCGACGGGGTGTTCCGGATCGGCAAGGGTGTCGCCGATGTCCACCGCTCCCAGCCCGACCACCGCGCAGATATCGCCCGCGTCCACCCGGTCAACTTCCTTTCGGCCCAGGCCTTCAAACGCGTAGAGCTTGGAAACTTTTCGCAGCGACTGCTGCCCGTCGCGCGAAATGCTCATGACCTGTTGGCCCGCCTTTAGCTGCCCGGCAAAGACGCGACCGATTCCGATTCGCCCGACATATTCGCTATAATCCAGCGTGGTAACGAGCATCTGCAGTGGGGCCTGGCCGTCCATGTCTGGCACGGGTATGTGCTCTATTATCGCGTCGAAAAGGTCGTGTACGTCGTCGCTGGGGCCTGGGAAATTGTGCCCCTGCTCTCGCACCGCCCAGCCATCCTTGGCCGAGGCGAAGACCGTGGGAAACTCCAGCGCGTGGTCGTCAGCTCCGAGTTCCACCAGCAGATCGAACACTTCCTCGTGAACCTTTGCCGCCCGCTGGTCGGGACGGTCCATTTTGTTGATTACCACCACCGGCGGCAGGTGCAGCTCCAGAGCCTTGCTCAGAACATAGCGGGTTTGCGGCATGACGCCTTCGAACGCGTCGACCAGCAGCAGCACGCCGTCTGCCATTCGCAGGACGCGTTCGACCTCGCCGGAGAAGTCGGCGTGGCCTGGCGTGTCGAGGATGTTGATGTGATACTCTTGGCCCTGGCGGTCGGTGTAGTCCAGAGCGCAGTTTTTAGCCAGGATAGTAATGCCCCGCTCGCGCTCGAGGTCATTGCTGTCGAGTATGCAATCGCCCGTCAGTTCGCCGTGGCGGAACAGCCCGCTTTGCCGGAGCAGTTGGTCGACCAGCGATGTCTTGCCATGGTCCACATGGGCGATGATAGCTACGTTTCGAACATTTTTATTACTCATAATTTCTCCCCCTGCGCGGCGGCAGGGCTGATGTCAGTGTGATGATACGGGCTGCAAAACCGGGCTGGGCCTGGTTTGCGTGAGGGTTGGGGTCAGCGTCGCTTCGATAGAATTACGGGCGACGGAGATTGTCAGGCCAGAACGCTGCGCGCAGCGCTCTTATCCTGCGTGTGTTGAGCAGGCCAAAGGTATCGCGGGATATTGAAGGGTGAAATTGCATCAAAGCGTAAGTCTACCACACATTCCCGAAATACGCAAACCGTCCACAACCAACACCGCGACTGGCGCGCGACAAAAAACACAGTCCAGGGCAGCTATGCCGCTGGTCTATTCTTCGCGTCTATTTTCCCAGCAGTTTGCGGGCTTGGCGTTTGCCTATTTTCCTGATGCGGGCCAGAGCAACCTTGGTAGGTGGACGCAGGTTAAGTCGCCCCTCGCGTGTTTCGTACTGATAGACACTCTGAGCTGTCACGCCCAGCAGCTTGCCCAGCGCGCCTTGCGTCAGGCCTAGCTTGTTGCGGAGTGTGATTATCGTCCGCCCGGTGGGCCTGAACCGCTTCAGCTCGCCCTCATCGGGAGTTGGAAGAGGGGCTGTTGGAGCCTCGGCCTTCTCGACCGTTTCGGTCTTGGCCGCTTGCTTCGCCAGCTGTCTGTTGTCCCGCTCAACCACATTCAGGCGACGCTTCAGGGCGGCTATGTCCCGCTTAAGTCGGGCAGTGTCTTTTTTTATCAAAACTATATCCGCTCGGAGTTCGCGCTTGGCGATTCTCGAAATTTCGTCCTTCAATACTTTTGCCATGTTTGCCATAGGTGATTCCTTTCGTCTAGTCTTGCTGCTGATTAGTTTATCGGTTAATTGGTTGATTGGTTGATCGGTAAAAAATTATGGCAACCGTTCACGCCGTTTTTCAACCCAAAACTAACATGTCTTAGCCTGGCCTTTCAGGCCGAGAAGCACCAAGCGTTTTCATTCTGTCATAACTCTTCAAAACTTATCAAAAGACCGCGAACAGTTATGTGTAATCTTTTCCCAATCAACCAGTCGGCCAGCCAACCAAACCGTTAGTTATTTCTTTCGCCTTTTGCGTTTTTGTCGATAGTATTCCACGATATCCGTACCGCAGTGGGTGCATTTCATTCTTCCGGTCATTGCAGCTTGTGGATCGTCGCTTAGCCAATATTCCGCGACGAACCATTTTTCGCACTTCGGGCATTTCGTCATAGGCACAGCTGTGTGTTTGCCTGTTTTTGGGTTGGGCATTTTCATGCCAGGCCCGCCCATCATCATAGGCCCCATCATCATAGGCCCCATCGTCGGGTCCATCATAGGCTCGCCGGGTTTACCCGTGTTGAGCTTGACAGTTACCCATTCGTCCGTATCGGGAAAATAGTATTTCATTTCGCCCGAGCTTGCCGAGCCTGGCTTGAACACGAACTCCTCTTTCGTTTCAATGTCGTAAAAGCGAGCCTCGTCCGGAGCTTTAGAACTGCCAGGCCCGTCGCTTAAACTTGTAATCATAGCGATCATGGCAACGATGATTGCCAACACAATCGTGCCGATCAGCAGATACTGAAACTTATCTCCGCCGCCCGCCCCGTCGCTGCTGCGAATACCAAGCTTCTCGCCAATGATAGTAAAAATACCAGCCATGGTTATACTCCTTCAAATATAAAACAAATCCGAAATCCTAATATCGAAATATGAAACGAGCCTTTCAATACTACTTCGCGATGTGGTACCAGTCAGCCTTCACAACAAGGGGCTTACTCTACCACAAAAGATGCGTGTAATACAAGCACTCTCTCGTAGAAACTATAAAAAACCCTCAACGTGGTCAACAACAATTTTTTTGCATATTTTGTGGGTTGTCAAAAAAACGGAATTTCGAGATAATAGAATAATTCGGCACGTCGCGTATAAGCGTTGATAAACTTGGAATTCTTTACAGGAACAAAAAAATGTCAGAACCCCAACTTGTAGTCATGGCTGCTGGTATCGGCAGCAGGTACGGCGGACTAAAACAAATCGACCCGGTAGGCCCAGCTGGCGAGATAGTGCTGGACTACGCTATTTACGATGCGATACGAGCTGGCTTTGAAAAAGTCGTCTTCATAATTCGCAAAGATATCGAAGACGTCTTTCGTGAAAAAGTAGGCAGAACCATCGAGAAGCAAATAGACGTAGCTTATGCGTTTCAGGAACTCGACAAACTGCCCGCGGGTTTTTCCGTTCCGCCGGCTCGCGAAAAACCCTGGGGCACAGGCCATGCTATTCTCTGCGCGAAGGAAGCTGTCTCCGCTCCCTGTGCGGTTATAAACGCAGACGACTTTTATGGCCCGGATTCGTTCCGCACCATGGGCGAGTACCTTCGCGAGGCTGAGGATAAAGAAGGCCTGTACGATTTCAGCATGGTCGGATTCGTCCTGGACAACACGCTGACAGACCATGGCCACGTCGCCCGGGGAATCTGCACCGCCGATGAGGCAGGCTACTTGCAACACATCGTGGAACGTACGAAAATCCAGCGCTTCGGCCAGGCTGTGCGATTTAGCGAAGACGATGAAACATGGACGGACATCGACGCCGGTAGTATTGTCTCGATGAACTTTTGGGGCCTGACGCCGAGCATCTTCACCGAACTCGAAGCCCGCTTCCCTGCCTTCCTGCAAGCCAATACCGAAAACCTCAAAGCTGAATTTTTCATCCCCACCGTTATTAATGATCTTGTTCAGGAAGGCCGGGCCAGGGTGAAAATACTGCCCACCACTGATAGTTGGTTCGGCGTAACCTATCAGCAGGACAAGCCCCGATTGAAGCAGGAAATCGGCAACAAAGTAGCAGCGGGACTATACCCGGAAAAATTGTGGTAGCTTGTTGCAGAATGAGAACCACGAATGGACACGAATAAACACTA
>QNCB01000056.1 GCA_003644335.1 Planctomycetota bacterium
ATGGACGAACGCATGATCCGCCGGAGCATGAAGCGGAAAATCATCTTCATCTGCACGGGAAACACCTGTCGCAGCCCGATGGCAGCAGGCCTGGCTAAGAAGATGTTAGCCCGGGAACTGGGCTGCAAAGTGGGACAATTGCGAGACCATGGCGTGGAGATAACCTCCGCGGGACTTTGCGCAGGGCCTGGCAGCAAGGCTGCTCCCGAAGCGATACAAACTGCCGGGGCGATGGGAGCGGATATTTCGCGACACCGCGGTAAAAATTTGACCAGCGAGTTGATAAAATCCTGCGATATGGTATTCTGTATGACGTCGTTTCACTTGGCCCAAGCCCAACGCCTTGCCGAGAACAGCAAGAGCGGGCACCTGAAAGTTCAGATGCTCGATGAACAGCAGGATATTCCCGACCCCATCGGCGGGGACCTGGGCGTGTATGAGCAAACGGCAAAGCATATAGAGCAGGCCTTGCGAGGGGCCTTGCTCGAAGGAACCAGGTAGACGCAAGCGTAGCCCGGTGCGGGCATGTGAGAAAAGGTTATGATTATGAAAATCGCAATAGCTTCGGATCATCGCGGACGGGCTGCGAAGGACAAGGTCGCCTTGTTTCTGAGCGAGCTGGGACATGAGTCTCTGGACATGGGCACCAACAGCGCCAAGAGTTGCGATTATCCGGACACCGCTTATCCCGCAGCCAAGAGCGTCGCGACGGGCCAAACCGACCGAGGCATACTCATCTGCGGCAGCGGGATCGGCATGAGCATCTGCGGGAACAAGGTCGCGGGCATCCGGGCTGCACTCTGCCATGACGAACTGACCGCGGAGCTTTCCAGGCGACACAACAACGCCAACGTCCTCTGCCTCTCCAGCGACGCTATCGGCGAGGAACTCATGCGGCGGATCGTCAGCACCTGGCTGAAGACAAATTTCGAGCCAACAGGCCGACACGCCCGCAGAGTGGAAAAAATAGGCTGCATCGAAAAAGACCAGGATCCAGCCTCCTTAAACAAAAAAACAACTGGTTGACTGGTTAATTGGTTGACTGGTAAAAAATCACGAACAAGTAGCCCCCGTGTCGTTCCCGCGAAGCTTGTCCTCGACCTGATCGGGGAGCGGGAATCTAGTCTTTTTTCTCCCGCCCCATGGCTACTCCGCAGACCCGCGGTGTAGCCATGCCACCCAATTCTCTCTGGATTCCCGCCTGCGTGGGAATGACACGTGGGGGGCTGGGCATTGGCTATTCATTGGTCATTGAGCATTGGTCATTCCCAGCACTTATTTGTCACGCTTCAAAATAGTTGTTGTCTTAAACAAAGAGACTCACGATATCCTATACTCCTGCAAATAAGTGCTGGGGGTATTTGGGCATTGGACATTCATTGAGCATTTTCTCGTCATTCGAAATTCGTCATTGATTCCTAATTCGGGCTTCGTCATTCGTCATTCCATTCGTCTATTACATTGTGATTGACTCGCCGGGATGATATAGTCTGCCCCATGGACAAATCTTCCAAAAGTACCGAACGCAAGACCAACATCTGGGCGCCTTGGCGGATGGAATATATCAGCTCGCTTTCCGGCCCTCGGGACGGCTGTTTCCTTTGCAACTATCAGGACGAGCCTGAAAACGACCGCGAAAATCTCGTGCTCTGGCGAGGCCAAAAAACCTTCGCCGTCATCAACCGCTTTCCGTACACCGGCGGCCATTGCATGGTAGCTCCCTACGAACACACCAGCGAGCTGGGCGACCTGGGGAGCCAAACGCTAACGGAAATAATGGAATCTCTACGAGACCTTCAGGCTGCGATATCCCAAAGCCTCCGGGCCGAGGGATTCAACATCGGCATCAACCTTGGTCGCTGTAGCGGAGCTGGGCTGCCGGGGCATCTCCACGCCCACATCGTGCCGCGTTGGCCCGGCGATACGAACTTCATGCCTGTCTTCGGCGAGGTGCGGGTCATCCCGGAACACCTGGCCAAAACATACGACCGAATCGTAACCGCAGCGAAGGAACTAGGCCTGGCCGAGCGGTACACGCTTGCGGAGAACTGAAACATGGCCGGGAGATTATTGGCCAAATATGCGACGTCCCCTGCCTCGGCCTGTCGAAAGTTCCCCGAGCCGACCAGCGACGACGGGCTGAGCGAATTTCAGCGCGACCGCAATCGGATTTTGCGATGCACCGCGTTTCGCAGGCTGGATTACAAAACACAGGTCTTCGCGCCGCACGAGCACGACCTGTTCCGCACCAGGCTGACTCACACGCTCGAGGTCGCCCAGGTCGCCAGAGACATCGCCCGGGCCTTGGACCTGTGCGAAGACCTCGTCGAAGCGGTCGCGCTGGGACACGACCTGGGCCATCCGCCGTTTGGACACGTCGGCGAGCGGGTACTCGACGAGCTGATGTCCAGCCAGGGGCACTTCGAACACAACCGCCAATCGCTGCGGATTGTGGACTATCTCGAACATCCGTATCCGCAATTTCGCGGGCTGAACCTCACCGACGCCGTGCGAGAGTGTCTTGCCAAACACGAGACGAAATACGATACGCCCATCTGCGACGAGTTCCCCGCTAATAATACTAAAAAACCTCCGCCGATGGAGGGGCAGGTAGTCGAGCTGGCTGACGAGATAGCTTATACCGCTGCGGACCTCGAAGACGCGTTGATGAGCGAGTGGATTTCGACCGACGACCTGGCCGGCCTTGCGCTTTGGCAGCGGGCGACGCGCCGGGCCGAGTCTACGTATCCAGGCGCGCGGGATATTCACATTCGCATCCAGGCCGTGCAGAGCCTACCGGCAATACTCACCGACGATCTGCTGGCCAGAACGCGGGCGAATATCCTGGCGATGGGGATCAATTCGCCCCAGGCCGAGGCGCGGTGCGTGCGATTCTCCGACGAGTTGGCCCGGGAGCTGGAACAGCTGCAAGATTTTCTGCTGGAGCGGGTCTATCGACACGAGGAAAATCTCCGACACGAAGAGCAGGCCAGGCTAATTTTGCGAGAGCTGTTCCAAGCCTTCCTGACTGACGACCAACTGCTGCCGGGGCGGTACCGTAGCCGTGTGGATGAGCCAGGATCAGGGGAAAACCTGCATCGCGTAGTGTGCGACTACATCGCGGGCATGACCGACCGCTTCTGCAAAGAAGCGTGGGAGAAAATGGGGGTTGGTTAATTGGTTGACTGGTTGACTGGTCCTTTTTCGAGCGGGCGTTCTTCTTTCGGGGTTTTTTCGTGGTGGAGTTTTCGGCGGAACAACACCACCGCCCGGAAGACGGCGAAGTATGTCAGGATGCCCAACACCAAGCCTACGATTAAACTTCCCGCCCAGAGTTCCCAGAAGATATGATATGTCGCGGCGAACCAGGCGTCTATCCTGTCGACCCATCCGCCGTCGAAGGTGATAGCTCGGGACAGGTCGTCAAGCCCTTTGAACTGCACGCCGGTCAGCCAACAGCCCAGTAGATAATTCGGGCCGTAGATCGGGATAATCGTCAGCGGATTGGAAAGCCAAACGAACGGCAAGCCTACGAATTTGTTCGCACCAAGCAGAGCGGAGAGGGCGATGGTAAGAATCATCTGCAGCCCAATCGTCGGCGTCCAGGTTACGAAGATACCGATAGCGACGCCCAGGGCGATCCTGTGCGGCGTGTCGTCCAGGCTGAGCACACGGTAAACGAAAAACCGCTCAGCCTTACGCGCGACAAATTTTGCTGTCCGTACTATCGGCATGATTTTACCTTCACCGGTACACTATCTGCCTCTCGCCTATAAAAGTCCACCGATTTCACGGATTTTTAAGAGGATTACACCGGTTGTTTTTTATAAAAAAATCCACAGCTATCCCATAGACGGCAGAAAATTCGGTTAGTCGCATTTTAACCAATAAACATACATGGTCGCGGCTGGGTCTTCAGAATGTCAATCCGCATTTTTTTCAGCTCCGTAGGAGCTAAAAACCCATACCGTCTCTTACTACAAAGATGTCGCTCCTACGGAGCTGTCAAGCCATCGTGTTATGGGATGGCTGTGAAAAAAATCCGTGAAATCTTTTTTTAATCCGTGAAATCAGTGGACTGCTTTTGCCTATTACCTATTTGCCTATTTGCCTAGTATCCAACATTTCCATTGTTGCGTCTATCACTTCGTTTGGGCTGATTGACTGCATGCATGTAGTGTGGGTGCATTGTTTTTTCAGGCATCCCTGGCAGGGCACATTGGCTACTACTGCTCGGCCTTTGAGATACGGGCCTGTGCGTTCGGTGCGGGTCGGGCCTATCAGGGTTATCGCGGGGACCCCCACCGCTGGGGCTATGAACTTCGCCGCCGAGTCGCAACAGACCACGCCGCAGGATGTCTGTATAACAGCTGTCATCTCAGCCAGGCCTGTTTGGCCGGCTGCGTTTATCACGCCGGGCCCCATATCGCGGGCGACCTCCTGACAAAGCGATATCTCCGCCCTGTTCGGCGAGCCAAGCAGCACCACGGGCACTCGCTCAGCCAAGCTTGCCAAGACTTTCCGCCAATGTCGCACGGGGTACAGCTTGGTCGCCCATCGCGTCGGCGGCACGCAAACAAGATACCCACCCCGGGTCAAACTATGCTCGCGACAAAACCGCTCAGCCATCGCCCCAGCTTGCGGGCCAACGCTCAGCGACATGTCCCCAGGCTTGGCGTCCAGACCTAGCGCCCGGGCCAGGCCTATGCTCCTGTCGACCGTGTGCTTCGCTTCGACGGCGATACGATAATTGTAAAAAGCTCCCGCCCCCTCGCGGGCGTCAGCAAAGCCCGCTCGCACAGCTGCGCCTGTCCACCGCGTGAAAATGCCACTCCGAGCCAGGCCTTGCAGGTCTATCACCCAGTCGAATTGGCCTGCTTTTAATTTGCGTCGAAAAGACAACAAGCTGATCATCGCAGTTGGCGAGTACCAGGCCCGGCCTAGTTTTTTCCGCTCGAAATATATCAGCTCGTCAATACCTGGCTCGTCGCGAAGGATGTCGGCGCAGGTGGTGGAGACCAGCCAGGCTATATGCACATCCGGGTGCGTCCGCCGAAGCGCTCGCAGCACGGGCAAGGCGGTAACCACGTCGCCCAGCGAGCTGGGTTTGATTATCAACGCCCTGCGTGGACGGGCTGGCTGAGATATAACAGCGTCGGTCACTTTGGTCTCCGATTGGCTTTCTGTCGCCGGCGTCGCGAGCGTATTTGCTTGACGAGTTTCCTGGCAGACCAGGTCTCGAGCATCCGCCAGTATGGTTTGAAATGGATTCGCCCGCTGCCGGGCCTGCGGAGATATCCCATAAGCATCCGCAGCCGACCCGCGTGGTTCACGAGCGGACATTGCAGCAGCGAAACGTTAAGCCTCATCAGGCCTTTGAACCGCCGTTGGGCTGTCATCATGCGGACTTTGCTCAGGCCATCGAGGTCTACCAGCACGACCTCGGGCCTGGCCCCGAGCGACCAACGGATGCGGATGTTGGTAGCCTTGAGGTCACGATGGGCGAAGTTGTCGTCGTGCAATTCCTGCAACATTCTGCCCAGCTGCCAGAGTACCTCCTGGGCGAGTTTTCGTTGTTGAGGCTCGCTCAGCGGCGTGTCGCCCCTCGGCGGCACGGACAGCCAGGTGTCCATGAACTCGCGCAGGTGCGGGCTGTCGACCGCTTCGGTTATCAGGATGCTGTCCCGCAGGAAAGGCCCGACCCGCCGTTGGATCGCAGCCAGCGGCAAGGCGGTTGCGATGTGTCGCGTGAGCAGTTCGTGTCCAAGTTCGAACGCACGCACAGGTCTGGATGGCCTGAATATGTCGATGAAAACTTTCCAAAACTTTTTACAGCGAGGGCGCTTGACGAACACATCGACTTCATGTTGGCCTATTTTCAGCCTGCGACGGACGACGGTGGACGACGGACTATCCTTAAAGACAGCCCGGCGAGGCACGTCGTCGTCGAAGAGCGATTCGGGCGACGACAGCGCTGCGAGCCAGTCGGCCCGGGTGAAAGTTATTTCCGCCGCGCGCGAGCCTCCGAGGTGTCGCTTGGATGCAAGCACGACGTGTCCCCGCCAGCGGTGGGGAAGTTTGACGGGCGAAAAGTATCTGCTGCGGCTGAAGATTCGCCGGTCGCGCTGGCGGTATTGTTTGCGGGTGTGTCGGCAGGCGAAAATATCTATCAGCAACATCCAGCCACGCGTGGTACCCCCCGAGCCAGACTCGGCGAGGTATCGCTCGAGGAATCGCAGCCGGTCGGTGCGCGTCGTGAGGTGCATTCGGTCATGGAACAGCTGGGCCAGGTTCGCTGCCCTTACCCGGCGGGAGAGTCTGCGCCGCCTGCCCGTCCGGTGCAGGTCCATCAGCACAAGCGTCGGTTTTTTCGTGTCGGTTCGCAGCAGGATATTGCCGCAATGCAAATCCTGGTGAACCACGCCGACCTTGTGCATTCTGCCGATGAGCCTAGCCAGGGCGAGGGTGCATTGTCGTATCCGCTGCTGGCCCGCAAGCCCCAAGCCTAGCTGCTCCTCGTGCCATTTGTCCAAAGACTCGGACGGAGCCACCGCCCGCGTAGCCAGCCATTCGCCACCCCCATCGCACCGACACGCCAGGGCTGAAACCGTCCGAACATGATGCGCTCGCAGGTATTTGCTGAACCGCATCTCGCGCATCGCGTCGGAAAAGCCGAGCCTCCTGCCCAGCCTGTGGCTCCATGACGGGTTGTGAAAATGTTTCAGGAAAATATCCACCCGCCCGATCGTCCCCCGGTAAACCGTGCGGGAGGAGTTTTCCTTGACCAGCTGCCACCGGCCCGGCTGGGGGTCGTTCAGCTCGGCGATGCTATTTTGCAGCAGTTCCCGGGCCTGGTCATCGGCGAAGGTTATCTTGCCCAGGCCATCGGCGGGCCGGGTTGCGGGGGTCGAGTTGTCGGCGGGGTTGGTCATAGCGGTTTGGCCTGGTCGTATATTTCGCGGAGTATTTTTCTGATTTTGACAGGCTCGAATTTTTCCCTCGCCCGGGCCAGGCCGGCCTGGCCTAGTTGCCTGGCATGGGCCTGGTCGTCCAACAATTGCAGCAGGATGGCGGAGGCTGTTCGCGGGTCGCCTACCTTTATAAGCAGTGCGGTGCGGTCAGCTTCGCATATCTCGCAGACGTCCGGCGTGGCGGAGGCAAGCACGGGCAGAGCCGCAGCCATGGCTTGAACTATCGCCGTTACGCCGCGGTCTTGCGTA
>QNCB01000057.1 GCA_003644335.1 Planctomycetota bacterium
TCAATATGACTTCCAGGATGACGGTTTCCCCGGAAGCCCTCGAGGAATCAAGCATCCGGAGGGAAATTTCGGGATGGTCAAACATCCCAAAGAAAATTACGAACCCAAGCCCTCCTACTATGCGATTCAAAGGCTGGCTTCGCTATTCTGCGATTCGGTCAAACTGTTCAAGAAGGGTTTCTCCGTAGCTGTCAGCCCGGACCGATATCTGCCCAGCAAGAACTGGAAATATATCGAACCTTATATGGTGTGGGATGGTCAGGAAATCCAGTCTCTCAACCGCGTTGAAAAATATCTGTTCAAAAACGCGGACACCGGTGAAGTGATGCTCGTTCTATGGAACGCAGTGCGGCCTTCCGACCGCCAGGATTTACTTTCCGATGTTACGCTGGAAACGGCTGACTATACGGGTTTTACCGGTGTTGATATTATGACCGGTAAAAGTTTCAAGGTGGCTGCCTCAACGAAAGACGGCAAAACGGTTTTGAAGAATGTGGTAATCCCGGACTACCCGGTGATAATTAAGATGACGCCTAAGAAATAGAGATTCAGTAACGGACTCCCGCTTGCCCGAAGCGAGTGCGGGCGGGAGCGATAAAAAAAACATGGGCACGCTGCCCGCGCTACGCTCCGTCAAAAATCTTTCAGCCTGGCGGGGTGGTTGGTATAATGTTCGCTGACATGGAGACGCTGCGCACGATATTTCTGGAAGACCCTGCCTATATTCTCGTTGGGCTGGGGGTTGTGGAGATGGCCTTGATCGCAGCTTGGTGCGTTCGGCGGAGCGGGAGGGTCTTGAAGCTCCTGGCCTGGCCTGTCGCGCTTGGCGTGGTGGTTTTTGCGGTGGCTTGGTTTGTCGTAACGGACAGGGAATATATAAGGCAGGCTGCGAACGATATCGCAGCGGATTTTCAGCGGGGCTCGAGCGACGCTGCAGCGAGATACCTGGACGAAAAATATACGGGCTTTGGCCAGGACAAACCCACCGCCATACTGCTAGCCAATCATATGCTCGCCCAGCAACGTATTCGTAAGATCAAACTTTCGCACTGTAATATCCGCGTGGAGGGGCAACAGGCGGAGATGAAAATCAACAGCGTCGTCCATTTCGAAGGCGGAGATATCGGGATGCTTTCGCTGGGCTGGCGGATACGCTGGGTAAAGCGACCCACTCCGACAGGCTGGCAGATTGCCCACGTCAAGCCACCCACGCAAACCCTGCCAGGCTTCACCAAACCCTGACGAGCGAAATTTATTTCGGATTGTGGATTTCGGATTATTTAAAAGAATGGATTCCCGCCTGCGCGGGAATGACACGGGGGGGAGCCTGCGCGGGAATGATGTGAAAAATGAAAAAGACTGGCACTGTAAATGTCATCTGTGTATATCTATGTATGCCTATCCGCGGTTCTTTCTGGTATGAGCGGGTATGACGAGCAAAGCCTTTTAATGTCTTTAATATATGGAGCAAACTATGAACGATATTCCGACCCCGCCAACACCGTCGTCGTCTGTCTGTCAGCCTGTCGCTCCTCAGCAGGTGCAGGTGTGTCTCACGCACAAGTCGCCCTCGCTGCTCGGTCGTCTTGTGCGAAGCATGGCATGGTGGCTGTTGATTTGCTCGCTGGTACTGAACGTATGTCTCCTGGTCAGCGCTGCCAAGGTGTCGAAAGATGGCTTGGCTTGGGAAGTTCTCCAACGCGGTCAGGCTGACCAGATCGTCGCGGTCTATACTGTCCGGGGAATTATCGACTCCGACGCGGTGAAAAAGTTTACCGAGTTCTACCGCTTCGCTGACCAGTCGTCAAAGGTCAAAGCCATCGTGCTCCGCGTCGTAAGCCCAGGCGGCGGAGTCGGAGCCTCGGAAGAAATCCACCACATGGTCGAAGCTCTCAAAAACACGGGCAGGCCTGTAGTGGTATCGATGGGGTCCGTCGCAGCCAGCGGTGGCTATATGATATCAGCTCCCGCTGATGAAATCTTCGCGGAGAACTCGACCATCACCGGCAGCATCGGCGTTATAGCCCAGGTGCCGAATCTGCAGGGCACGATGAAGAAAATCGGCGCTGAGATGATAACCTTCAAAAGCACCAACGCCGACCGCTGGAAAGACATGCTAAGCCCGTGGAAACCCGTCAAGCCCCTCCAGCGCGAGCGAATGACCGTCTTGTTGGACGAGCTGCAAAGCCAATTCGAGCGGATAGTAAAAACCGGTCGTGGCAAGAAACTCAAAATTAGCAAGGGGAAATATCACGAGACAATCGGCCAGGGCCCCGAGGCCAGGCGAGTAGCCAAGACCGAGCTGATTCCGTTCAACGGCAAGGCGTACCTGGCGGGCGAGGCCAAGGCCCTCGGGCTGATAGACGAGATCGGTTTTCTGGAAGACGCGTATCGGCGGGCTGGCGAGTTGGCTGGGCTGACCGAGCCTAGCGTGCGGCGGTACAAGCCCAAGGGCAGCGTCATAAGTCAGCTTTTCGGCCAGCAGTCAGCTTCGGTGAATATCGACCTGTCGCTCGGCGCGCTCGACAAACTTCAGTCGCCCAGACTGCTCGTGCTGTGGACGGGTGATTGATGTCCCGCCGCGCCTGCCTATGCGCGACGGTGCTTATATGCCTGTTGGCCGGCAACTTCGCCCAGGCACAGACCAGGCCTTATCACGCCCGGGCCGGCCAGGTGCAACGCGCCATCGACGCCGCTGTGGAATACGTCCTCTCTCGCCTGAACAGCGCCGGTCAGGCCAAGGACGAATACCCACCCAGCGACCCGCGCTTTGGAACCCGAACTCTGCTGTGCGCCTACGCTCTGATCTCGGCGGAGGTGGATTATCGAAAAACGCCCAAACTCCGCCGGGCTATTCAGTGGGCGATGGACAACGAGCTGCGAGGAACCTACGCGGTAGCTTTGCGGGCGATGACCCTGGCTGCTCTCAAGGACGACCGGGCCAAAAATCTCCTGGCCAGGGATATGCGTTGGCTTGGCCGGGCAGCTTACAACAACGGAGCATACACAGTCAGGCCGATGGGCGGGGGCAAGTTTACCTCGCAAAGCAGCTACGATATCGACACGGGCTACTTCGCCGCACTGGGCGTCTGGGCCTCAGCCAGCCGAGGCGTCGAGGTGCCCTCGGGATATTGGAAACGCACCAAGCGGTTTTGGCTGAACCAGCAGCGCCCCGACGGCGGGTGGGCATATAGGCTGCACAAGGTCGGCGGGAAGACCATCGGCAATACATACGGCTCGACCACCGCTCAGGGCGTAGCGGTGCTGTCGATATGTTTCGACCAGCTCGGCAGGCGAGAGTTCCTGGCCTGCAAACCGGTGGAACATTACGACGCCATCAACCGAGGCCTGGAGTGGCTGAGTCGAAACTTCTCCGCCGAGCTGAACCCGCGGAAAGGCCCGGAGTGGTATTTCCGTTGGCTGTTTGCTCTGCAACGGGTGGGGCTGATAACCGGCAGAAAATATCTCGGCGGAGTGGACTGGTACGCAGCCGGGTCGCGCGAGCTGCTCCGCCGACAGCAGGCTGACGGCAGTTGGCACTTCGGCAAACGGATCGAGCCGACCTGCCTGGCCCTGCTGTTCCTGACCCGTGGCGGGGCGCCGATACTCGTAAACAAGCTCGACTACCCGGGCCAATGGAACCCACGCCCGCACGACGCAGCCAACATGACGGATTGGCTTAGCTATAACTACGAAAGGCCACTGGGGTGGCAGGTGGTTGATGTCGACTCGAAACAGGGCGACTGGGACGACGGGCGGATTCTTTATATTTCCGGCTCTGGGCCGGTGGCGATGAGCGATGAGCAGGTTTTGGCGATTCGAAAATTCGTCCAGGCTGGCGGGCTGATTCTCTCCGAAGCGGCGGGCAACAGTGGCGAGTTTTCGCTTGACATGCACAGGCTTTATCAACGGATTTTCCCGCGATATCGACTCGGGCCACTGCCTGCGGGACACCCGATATACACGCTGCAATTTTCCGACGTCGAGCCGACGGGCCTGGTTGCTATCACCAACGGAGCCAGGGTGCTGGCGGTACATTCGTCGAAGGAACTCTCGCGGGCGCTGGAGATTGGCGCCGCCGCGGAGCACAGGCCAATCTTTAATCTGCTGGCGAATTTGTACATGTACCTCACGGACAAAGGGTTCAACCGCCCGCGAGGCCAGGCCTGGCCAGTCGAGCCAACCCCCCTGCCAGCCGACGCGCCGACCTGGTCTGTGGCGATAGTGAAATATCGCGGCAAGTACGACCCCGAGCCGGCTGGGCTTGCGAGGCTGGCGAAATTTCTTGCGCGCGAAAAACAGGTTCGCCTGAAAAAATCTACCCCGACACCGCTGGAGAAACTCGACGCGAGCCTTTGGCCCGTGGCACATATCACCGGCACGGGCAAGATCGAGCTGACCGAAGCTGAGCTTGCGGGGATGCGAAAGTACATCGACGCTGGCGGAGTGATAATCGCCGACGCTACCGGCGGAGCCAGCGCGTTTACCGCGTCGTTTGAGAAACTGATGTCCAGTTTTGGCGAGGTGAACCTTGTGCCGCAAAACTCGCCGATATACCAGGCTGGGCCTTACCGCATCGGGCCTGTGCGATATCGACGGGTCGTCGCCCGCACCATGCCCCGCAGCCTGAAACACGCGCCCAGACTCGAAGCTGTTTATCGCGACGGACGAGCTGTGATAATTTTCTCGCCGGACGACCTCTCCGCTGGGCTGGTGGGATATCCGCTATGGGGCCTGCGAGGATACACCCCAACCGACGCCCGAAAAATCATGGCCAACCTAATCCACCACGCCCAAAAAAAATAAGTGTAGCACAGCCGCCCCCGGCTGTGGCTTTCGTAGCATGGGCGTCTCGCCCATGCATGGTTCTGCAAGCAGAAGCATGGCACCCGGCTAATATTTTCAAAAGCGGGAGTACCACGATTATATAATTGTCCCCAAGAAGTCCAATCTTCTGTTTTGTAAATAGTAGCCGCATTAGCTTTATCGACCAGAGGTACAGGAAAATCAGAGCAAAGACACAGAATCAGGAAAATTATCATCATCACTACAACAGATGTTTGTTTGACAGCTAACAGGAATGTTTTGAGAATGCCAATTAGCGCGGCCAACATGGGGTGAAAAGCATCAACGGTTTTGGTTTGTACAGATTCCATAGTCAGTTCTCCTTCAAATACAGGTAAGCGGTTGCTATCTATGCGCACAGAAAAGCACTTTTGTAAATGTGATAAGCACAAATTCGAGCGAAGGTGTGAACTAGCGAGCGAACCGGCGACCCCACCACCAAACTTCAGGGCACTACGCATATCGCCAAAGGGAGCCACCAGTTACCGCTCTGGCAGAAAACCCACCCCATCCTCGGCGAGATCGAGTGGCCTCCTGTCAACATAAACGCTTGGTTGTACCAAGCTCAATTTTTTTACAGGCTGGGCGGCGAATCTATCTGCCCTTCTGCGGGTAAGTCTCAACCAGCCAAGTAACAGGATGCCACGGAACCTATATTTTGCGAGGAAAACTCATATCGATGCGCGGCGGTCGTTGTAAGTTGGCTGCGGCGATGTTATATTCCTGGCCATGGCAGAAATTCAACTCGACACGCCGGTGCAGTTCGTCAAGGGTGTAGGCCCGCAGCGGGCCCAGCAGCTAGCCGCTCTGGGCGTGGAGACCGTCGAAGATCTGTTGCTGTATTTCCCCCGGCGATTCGACCTCCGCAAACAATGTCAGCCTATCGACAGCCTGACCGACGGCCAAACCAACGCGACCGTGGCGGGGGAAGTTATCTCCTCGCAAATGATGGGCCGGGGGGCCAGGCCCTACCTGCTGTGCGAGATAGACGATGGCTCGGCCAGCGTGCAGGTGAAATGGTTCCACGGCGGATACCTCGCCCGGCAAATCCGCCCGGGCCTGCTCATCGCCGTCAGCGGCAAGGTCAGCTCATACAAAGGTATGCTGCAACTGGTCAACCCCGACCATCAGATAATCTACGACTCGCAGGGGGCCAAGCTCGACCGCGACGAACTGCTGCCAGTATACCCAGCCAGCGGAAAGCTATCGAGCAATGTCATCTCCCAGGTCATCAAAAAAGTGCTGCCCCAGGCGTGTCATCTACTCCAGCCCTGGTTCCCGAAGGAGTACCTCGCAACGCGCGGCCTGCCACCTCGGCCCGAGGCGGTCGCGGCGATGCATCGGCCTGAAGACCGCCAGCACTGGGGCCAGGCCCGGCGGCGCATGGCCTACGAGGAATGCTTACTCATGCAGCTTGGCATTGCGATTCTCCGCAACCGGGAAATTTCCAGACCCGCGCATCCGCTGAAAAACTCGCCGGAGATAGACCGGCGAATCCGGGCGAGGTTCCCCTTCAAGCTGACCGACGCGCAAAATCGCGCCGCAGCTGACATCGCCAAAGACATGGGTCGCCCTCGGCCTATGAATCGGCTAATCCAGGGCGATGTGGGTGCGGGCAAGACGGTCGTGGCGCTCTACGGAGCCTTGCTGGCAGTGGCGAGGGGCAAGCAGGTGGCCATCATGGCGCCGACGGAAATCCTCGCTCGCCAACACTTCGACAAGATAAATCAATACCTCGCCGACTCGCGGGTAAAAGTCTCGCTACTGGTTGGCGGGCTGACTGGGCGGGGGCGACAGCGGCTGTTGGCGGAACTGGCCGCGGGGGATGTGCATATCGTCGTCGGCACGCACGCGCTGCTGAGCGAGGCTGTCCGGTTCAAAGACCTGGCCCTGGTCGTGGTGGACGAGCAACACAAGTTCGGCGTCGAGCAGCGCACGGGCATCCGCGGCAAGGGCTTCGCGCCGCATTATCTGGTAATGACCGCCACGCCCATTCCGCGGACGTTGGCCCTGACGGTTTTCGGCGACCTGGACGTGTCGGTTATCGACGAGGTCCCGCCGGGCCGGGGGCAGACGCGCACGCGATGCGTCAATCACGCCCAGCTTGGAAAAGTACTGAAATTCGTGGGCGAAAAGCTCGCAGCGGGACAGCAGGCGTATTTTATTTACCCGCTGGTTACAGCCAGTCCGCAGCTGGAGCTGACCGCAGCCAACGACGCTTACGAGGAGTTTCGCAAGGGGCCGTTGGCGAAGTTTGGCGTGGGTCTCATCCACGGACAAATGCCAGCTGAGCGGAAAAACGCAGCCATGCGAGACTTCCACGCCGGGAAAACAAAGGTGCTGCTGGCCTCGGTGGTGGTGGAGGTCGGCCTGGA
>QNCB01000058.1 GCA_003644335.1 Planctomycetota bacterium
AACTAAACACCCGCCCGCGAAAATGCCTGGGCTTCAGACCGCCCGATATTGTATACTTTAGCCGCGCGGCGTAACGGACTCATGTGTCGCACTTGGGAGTTGAATCCGCCGATAAATAAAATGGAGATGTAAAATGAAAAAAAACAAAAATGGTTTTTGTGTGTGGTTTGACCGCCTTGATCTAATTCAGCAATAAAACTTATGGAAACAGCTTTTAACTAGCCCCGCTTGTGGCGGTCGTGCCGACCATAAAGGTTAACAGTATAAAACAGGTTAAATAATGGAAAAGAATAATAAGAATTGGTTAGAGGACTGTCTGGACGGAATAGAGAAAACACGTGTGGCGGTATTCGGCGACTTTTGTCTGGATGCGTATTGGCTGATGTCTGATGACGACAGCGAAGTATCGGTTGAGACCGGGTTGCCGGTGAGGCGGGTTATAAAACAGGAATACAGCCTGGGAGGAGCGGCAAACATTGTTGACAATCTCGTGGCGCTGGGTGTTAAGGAAATTGTTCCGGTGGGTCTGATTGGAGATGACCTGTATGGCGGGCTTATGCAGAAGATGTTTCAGGAGCTTGGGGTTGATGCAGGAAGCCTGCTGAGTTGTCAGGCGGACTGGCAGACGTTTGTTTTCGGCAAGCCATGTGTAGATGACAGCGAACAGAGCCGCATTGATTTTGGCGGCTTTAATGTGCTTGCGTCCGCATCTTGCGAGGCTTTGGCAAAGGAACTGGATTCTGTTGCGGCTGAAGTTGATATTGTCATCTTAAACCAGCAGGTTGTGGCGGGGGTCTCGACGCCGGAAATGATCGAGCGGATAAACGCGGTGATTGCCCGTCATCCGGGCTGTCGCTTTATTGTCGATTCGCGGCATCGAGCTGAGCTTTACAAGGGGGCCATGCTGAAGATAAATGCTCATGAGGCTGCCCGTGTTATAGGTAACCCCAGAGAACTGGATGAGAGGATTACGGCTGACCAGGCTCGTGAGTACGGCACAACACTTTATAAACGAACATCCTGTCCGGTATTTATTACGCGCGGCGAGAATGGCATCGTTATGGTTGATCAGGACGGGCTGCAGGAGATACCCGGCATTCAGGTTATCGAGCGTATAGATCCGGTTGGCGCAGGGGATACCACTGTGTCCGCTCTGGGTGCCGTGCTCGGCAGCGGAGGCGATACATTTTCGGCGGCAAAACTTGCCAACATAGCCGCCTCCGTGACGGTTCGTAAGATTCAGACCACCGGTACAGCCAGTCCCGACGAAATTCGTCATATGGGTCCGAACCCGGATTATGTCTATCTGCCGGAGCTGGCCGACGATCCGCGCCACGCCAAATATCTCGACGGCAGCGAAATCGAGGTTGTTCGGATGTTGCCGGATGAACTGAATATTCGCCATGCGATTTTCGACCATGATGGCACGATATCGACACTGCGTCAGGGGTGGGAGCATATCATGGAGCCGATGATGGTTCGCGCGATTCTTGGAGAAAAATATGAAGATGCCGATGAGGTTCTTTATCACAAGGTAGTGGATACATCACGCCGCTTTATTGACAAAACCACCGGCATCCAGACATTGGTGCAGATGCAGGGCGTGATTGAGCTGGTTCGGCAATTCGGCTGTGTGCCGGAGGATGAAATTCTCGATATGTACGGGTATAAGGCTATTTATAACGATGCCTTGTTGGAGATGGTAGATAAACGGGTAGAAAAACTTAAGCGCGGCGAGCTGGATTCACGGGATTTCCAGATTAAAAACGCTCTGCCGCTATTGGAGAAACTTCATTCCAGGGGCGTGAAACTATATCTTGCCAGCGGCACGGATGAAGTAGACGTCATCGCCGAGGCTAAGGCGTTGGGTTATGCGAATCTGTTTGAAGGCGGAATATTCGGAGCTACTGGTGATATTAAAGTCGAAGCCAAGCGTGTGGTTTTGGAGCGGATTATTCGCGAGAACAATCTAAGTGGCTCGGAGTTTGTTACGTTTGGCGACGGGCCTGTAGAGATGCGCGAATGCCACAAACGCGGCGGTATATCAGTAGGCATCGCCAGCGACGAGGTACAACGGTTCGGCTTGAACCTATCCAAACGAACCCGCCTGATCCGCGCCGGAGCGGACTTGATAGTTCCTGACTTTAGCCAACTCGACAAGTTGCTGAAAGCAATCAACCTGGCTGGATAAATAATTTATTGAACATTAAAATTGCAGGGATTAACTATGTTGCCTAGAGAAAGAATAATCAATAACATCAATTTCAGATCAACTGACATGCTTCCGTTGCGTATATACGCTGCTGACGGAGGCCTGTACGAGCATGGGCAGAAACTTGTCGATCTTATTAAAGAGTGCGGGCATGACTTTGGCGATTTCAAAGATTTAACTTTGCCCAAGCCCCCGCCGCAGGAGGATTTCGATTCCGATGGCAGTTATCATGCAATTAAGGTTGACGAGTGGGGCACGAAATGGGAGTACCGTATCTTTGGCATTTGGGGCCATCCGATAGGCTGGCCTCTCGAAGACATGGGGAACCTGGACAATTATAAAATACCGACATCGCCAGCTATGAGCAGTGCCGAGTTCGATAAGGCCAAGAGCCAGGCTGACCTCCATAAGCAGCAGTACTACTTGCTGGGAGAAGGTGGCGGCATTTTCGAAAAGATGCATTCGTTGCGGCGCTTTGAAGATGTGTTGATGGATGTTACGCTTGATACGCCGGAAATCAACAAGCTTGCAGACATGATTATGGAAGGCGTAGCAGAGCGAGTCAGCCATTCGCTGGCGTTGGATGTTGACGGGGTTGCCTTTGGGGATGACTTTGGAACTGAAACTTCATTGTTGCTGTCGCCGGGTGTCTGGCGGAAATTTTTCAGGCCCAGATACAAAGCGCTTATGGAGCCGGTTACCAAGGCTGGTAAAAAAGTGTTTATGCATTGCTGCGGGCAGGTGTCGGATTTGCTGGAAGATTTTAGGGATGTCGGTATTGACGTCATCTGGCCTCAGTTGCCGGTCTACGATCTGCCGGAGTTGGCGAGGCGTTGTCGCGACATAGGCCTGGCCTTGGAGCTGCACCCGGATCGTGGAAGCCTGATGCAACGCGGCACGCCGGGGGATGTCAGAGCCTACGTGCATAATCTGGTAGACACATTCGATCCGCTCTCGGGTGGCTCGTGGCTGTACATCGAAATTGACCCCGGCTTCCCCTGGGAAAATGTCCAAGCCCTCTTCGAAACGGCGATGGAATTAAGAGCATAGAGCCTGGCTTGCCATGCGACGATTTTCATCGATGATCGCAACACATTAGCCAACGCCAACAAAACTTGGCCTGGGCAAGTCCCAGCCGACGGGGAACAGAGAACTGCCGCACCGAAAAAAAACCTGCCAGAAAATCAGATCGCTCACGTTCTAATCTCGCAGTTGAAAAAAGCGGGACAAGTGGTTGCAATAAGTGTAAACTTGAAATAAGTAACCCGATAAATAAATTTTAAGGTAGAGCATGGCATTGATTTACGAAGCTGACAATTTTCTGGTAGAAGCGGTGGGCAAACCTCATATTGATAGGGATGATGGCGGGCATGTCATCATTTATCCAAAAGTTAAAGTTCGCGATAGGCAGCAGTTATCCACAGAACTTGCTGTTGAGTTAATGATGCTCACTATTATTGTCGGTCAGGCAATGCGTGAGGTAATGAATAGACATGGAGTCGATATTGCAAGGATAAATTATCAAGACAATGGCAATTGGGGTGTTTTCAGTCCAGAGGGGCCATATTTACATATTCACCTGTATGGTAGAGCCAAGAGTGCCAGAATCCAGAAGTATGGACATGCCTGTGTGTTTCCACACATAGAAGAAAATCCGGAGTATTATGAGCATTCAAAACCGCTTAACAAAAACGATATTGATGTTATGAAAACAGAAATTAAAAGATTACATCAAAACTTGATTGATGAGCATCCGGATAGTTTCATTGCGCTGATGAATATACCGTACTAACCCGGAGATGAAAATATAGAAGAGGAAACTTTTACTATGAACAATCTGACAAATAAATATGGCTCGTTTCAGGAAGGCGCAAAGCGATTGCAAGCGGCGACCAGCGGTGTTCCTGACCGTATCCCGGTCTATGCCGCGATGCATGATTTTGCAAGGCATGAATTCAAGCTCAGCTCAAAGGATTTCTATTTCGAGCCGGATGTCTTTGTGCCTGCTGTTTTGGACACTCATCTGAAGTACGGCATTGATGCAGCGACAATCGGTTATGACACATACAACATTGAAGCTGGCGCACTGGGGCAGGAGATAGCCTTCAATGAAGATTCTGTCCCTTCGGCGAAGGCGCCGATAATCAATACCCCCGATGACTTGAAAAAGATAAAGACCCCGGATTTCAGTTCTGAAGGCAGGTTCCCGTTTGTAAATGGTATAAATACATTGTTTCAGGAGCTGACAGGTCTGGCGCCTGTTATAAAATATTGCGCGCCGTTCAGTCTGGCAGCGAATCTGCGTGGCATTGAAAATCTGATTATGGACATGTGTACCAATCCTGACTTTGCCAGCGAACTTTTAACAACTTTAACTGAGGATGTTATCGCGCCGTGGATATGTTATCAGCAAAAGCTGTTTCCTGATGCGAAATCAATATGCGGCGCCGACGCCTACGCTTCGCCGCCGATTCTCAGCCCATCGTTTTTAGTCGAGTGGGCTTTGCCGTATATCGTAAGGCTTAGAGAGTTGTGCGGCGAAGGTGTTTATGTGCCGAACTGGGTTGGAGACAGCTGCTTTGATAATCCGGAAGAAATGTTCAGTTATAAATTAAAAGCGTGTCCCAAATTTCTGGAAGGGCAGGACCCTGATGTGGAAAAAATCGGACCGGAGAAATACAAAGAGTATGCCGAGAAACATAATGTGCCTCTGGTATTGGGAATCGGTTCAAAGTTTCTCGCTCAAGCCAGCCGAAAAGAAGTAGTTGACCGGGTGCAAAATTATATTGATATTGGTGGCAGAGGCGGGCGTTTTGTCCTGTATTTATGCGGACTGACGAAAACAACACCGCCTGAAAATATAAGAGCGGTTATCAAAACAATTACAGAGTATTCATCCGAAAGATGAAACAAAGACAGGAAAACAAACCATGCTAATTGATATACATACGCATTGTCATTTGCAGCGGGCGTCTGACATCGTCCGGCAGTCGAATAAAGAGACCTGGCCTACGCCCGAACAGTTGATACAGATGATGGATAATAACGGTATCGACAAGTCGGTCATTCTGGGGTGCGTAAGCCCCGAATGGCGATGGACTCTTGTTATTCCTGAAGAGATTCTTGAAATATGCAGTCAGTATCCGGACAGGCTTATTCCCTTCTGCAATTTCGATCCCCGTTATCTGACAAACGATACCACGGCGGACTTTATGCCATTGCTGAAAACCTACAAGAAACTTGGATGCAAAGGCGTTGGCGAATATTTCCCGAACATTCCGTTTGACGACCCTTTGAATATAAACTTTTTCCGGCAGGTGGAGAGTATAGGTTTGCCCCTTATTTTTCATATTGCTCCGGAAATTGGAGGACACTACGGCGTGTACGACGAGCCGGGCCTGCCCCGCCTGGAAAAAGTGCTTCAGGCTTGCCCAGGCCTTGTATTACTCGCGCATTCAGCGGCATTTTGGTCGGAAATCAGCGCAAATATGACGGGCGAGGAACGCAATGGCTATCCGCATGGGAAAGTAGTTCCAGGCAGAGTTGTGGAGCTGATGCAAAAATATCCGAACCTCCATGGCGACCTGTCAGCTGGTAGTGGGTTCAATGCTATCAGTCGCGATCCTGAATTTGGATACCAATTTCTGGAGGAGTTTCAGAACAGACTTTATTTCGGAACAGATATTTGCAATAATCTCCAGGAAACGCCGATAGTCGGATACTTCAGAAAACTGAAAGCGGAAAAACTTATTTCAGCTGAAGCCTATGAAAAAATAACATGGAAAAATGCCGCGGAGTTATTGGATATTTCAATATAGAAGGAAATGGTAGATGAAAGCTCTGGTTAAAACCAAGTCGCGGGAAGGCCTCTGGCTTGAAGACGTGCCGGTTCCCGAGATTGGCATAAACGATGTGCTGATAAAAATACTTCAGACGAGTGTTTGCGGTACGGATGTTCATATCTGGAACTGGGACGAATGGGCACAGAAAACCATTCCCGTTCCCATGACGGTGGGGCATGAATTCGTCGGTGCTGTCGAGGAGATCGGTTCCAATGTCTACGGCTATAAGAAGGGCGATTTGGTTAGCGGCGAGGGTCATATTGTCTGTGGCCGATGTCGCAACTGCCTGGCAGGCCGGCGACATTTGTGCGCACATACAAAGGGAGTGGGTGTAAATCGGGACGGAGCCTTTGCTGAATATCTAGCCATTCCGGTCAGCAATGTCTGGCCTGCGGATAAAAATATTCCGCTTGAAGTTCTAAGTTGTTTCGACCCGCTGGGCAATGCTACTCATACCGCGCTGTCGTTTGATCTGCTCGGCGAGGATATACTTATTACCGGGGCCGGGCCGATAGGCATTATGGCGACGGCTATCGCAAGGCACTGCAAGGCTCGATATATTGTTGTTACGGACGTCAATCCGTATCGGCTGGAATTGGCGAAACAAATGGGCGCGACGCTGGCGATAGATGTACGAGAAAAGTCTATCGCTGATGCTCAAAAAACTCTCGGCATGATCGAAGGCTTCGACGTCGGCATGGAGATGTCCGGCAACCCGCAGGCCTTTCGGGATATGCTTGCCAATATGTGTCACGGCGGCAAAATTGCCATGCTGGGTATCTTGCCAAAATCCGAAATAGACTGGGACACGATTGTGTTCAACAGCCTGACGATTAAAGGTATCTATGGCAGGGAGATGTACGAAACATGGTACAAGATGACTATGATGATACAGTGCGGGCTGGACATTACGCCTGTTATTACGCATCAATTTCATTATACCGAGTTTGAAAAGGCCTTTGAAATAATGAGGTCTGGTAATTCCGGAAAAGTAATTTTAGACTGGTCAAAAAAGTAAGGATTTTCGACATGTTCAAAAATTTCAAAAAACATATAGAAGCCCAGCTGGATGAAATTCGTAGCGGCGGACTTTATAAAGACGAGAGAATTATTGCCTCGCCTCAAGATGCGAAAATTAAAGTAGCCGGCGGCG
>QNCB01000059.1 GCA_003644335.1 Planctomycetota bacterium
GAGCGTCGCTCCGCCCGTGCTTTCCGCAGCTGAGGACGAGCCGCCCGCGACGCCCAAGCCTCCCATAACCCAGTTCGTCAAGCCTCGTGAAGTTCGCAAAAAAGATCCGCGGGCCAAGCTCGCCCAGCTCGAGCCGGTACACCACCTCCGCCATGCCCAGGCCAAGTCTTTGCCAGTGCTCCACGAAGAGGACGAACTGCCCAGGCGCAAAGGCAAAAAAGTTCGCCAAGCCAAAGCTGTTTCGCCCAAGCCTGTGAAACGCGACAAACTCCAAACCAAACCCCACGCAAAGCAAATCCCCGCTGTTGAAGCAAGCACGCAACAAAAAATGTCGCCCATCCTGGCCAGGCTTGGCGAACAAAAACCCGCCAGGACAGCAATGATCTTCCACGAAATTTTCTCGCCACCAAAAGCACTGCGAGAAGAATCAAACCTGTGGGAGTGATTCTATTTCGGGTTTTTTAAAAGTTATCAGTAATCCCCAGCACTTATCTGCGCAAACCCACAATCGTTATTCTTTCACTCGACTTAACCATTTACCGAATGTAGCAAACAAGGCTCTTCCTCATTTTTGAATGACTGGTACTTGTAGTTGTTTTGGGTAGTAATGCCCGTCGAAGTTTTTGGAACAGGTATCGTATGTCCCGCTGGCCACAGGCTCGATGGATTATTCTCGCGATCTTATTGTTGAACCCCTCGTTCCCCGGGAACCACCCTCCTGAAACCCCTGACTTCCGACTCATTACAGCAGGTCGGAGAGGATTCTTACTATTTGAGGAGCGTGGTTTATCATCAGCACCACCGGCGCGACGATCATGCTCGTTGCCAGCAGCAGTAATCCTGTAGCCAGGGGGGTTGCCTCGACCTCGACCTCGCCCAGCCGACGGGCCAATTCGACTTCGAAGTCGCTCCAGATTTCACCCTTGCCGCCAACCAGGCGTAGTGAGCAGTTTCGCAGGAA
Organism: Planctomycetota bacterium; assembly: GCA_003644335.1. The sequence continues at coordinate 962 of QNCB01000059.1, forward strand.
TGGAAAGCTGTCGAATTGCACCAGGCCCAGGCCTTGAGGTAACTCTACGCCTGCTGGGGTAACTTGGCCTGGTAGGCCTATCGCCTCGAGGCTGTCGAGTACTATGGCCTGGCTACGTTTGAGTGGGAGGTTGTAGATAACCCACGAGCGCCCTCGCGGAGCCAACAGAAAAACCCCGCCGACCAGAACCGCCGCCGAGGCCAGGATAACCCCAAGCCCGCTACCGAGGTAGTACACCACAGGCCCAAGTGCCAGCGGACTCATGACCACCGTCATCATCGCGAAATCCTGCAAGCCCGTCAGCAGTTGCGGATTCCGCCGAGTGTTGAGCAGCCCTAACAACATAAAATACATCGCCACGGGGGCGACGATCATAACGATCCGCATGGAAATGTCGAATTGCACCAAAGCCATGCTCATCAGGTCAGCCTTTTACGTATCCACCTCGCCAATGTCCCGCGGTGCGGCAACCTTTCTGTAACCAATCGCCAGCAGCACGTCCAGCACCTCCGTCCAGGTGGGAAACGGGCGACGGTTCACCTGCTTGTACTTATTGACAGCCTGGACGAACTCGAACTGGTCAGCAGTCATCTCGCCCTCTTCGGCACTGCGGCGCGAGTCGCTCCGCCGTCGGCCTGGCCCGCGGCGTCTGTCCAAACCAACGCGCCTATCGACGCCACTGCCTTGCCTTCGGTCGCCGGAGCGTCGATCACCGCAGCGTCGGTCCGCCTTGCGTTCTTCCGTGTGCAATGTTTCTGTGGTCATACTAACTTTATCGGACAAACCGCTGTAAGAGTTGACCAAAATTAGCCAAGCCAAGCCATGTGGCACAGTGGCCCTCGGCTGTGGCTTTCTTCGCATTACAAGAAACAACCTCCGCAGCCGGGGGCGGCTGTGCTACACTCCGGTCAATACTCCTCGTCGTCCATCTCGTCAGTGTAGGCTACTTCGTGATCGTCATGATCGTCAATCAAGCCCTCGACCAGGCTGGCTACGTCGTCCTCGGTATCGATTTCGTCTTCCTCGGAAGTCGGGCTGAGGTCCTCGTACTCGTCCTCCTCGTCCAAAGACTCGCCCAGCCCATCGGTTATAAACTCGTCCTGCTCGTCCCGGTCAGCGATAATCTCCTCAGCGTCGGCAAGGGAGTTTTCCGACACGAGAATCGGCGTGCCCTCGCTGATGTCATAATTCACCTCGCCCCACCCCTCAATAGCCTTATAGCCCACGAACGCCTCGACGTCATGATCCTCCAACAACTGTCGATAACGCTGGGCTTCCTGCGGCGAACGCGCGAAAACAACCGGCACAAACTCCTCTCCCTTCGCAGGGCCAATTAAATCTTCTTCTTTTGGCATAGCCTGGCCTTTCGAAACTGAATTTTGTCTTACCTTTCCACACCTATATTTTTGGTGCGAACGCATAGTAATTTCAACTGAAAAAAGGCCAAAGACAAAAAAATATTGTCCAAGGGAGGAGTCAGGATTAAGGAGTCAGGATTAAGGAGTCAGGAGTCAGTAAACACAAAAACGGCAGAACACGAATGACACGAATTTTGTTTTTTGTCATTCCAACCCCATAGTCACGGGGTAAACTCCAGTGGGAATCCATTCTTTTTTCTTTTTACTGACTCCTGATCTACTTTTTTCCCTTGGCTCGCTGGGCCTGGAAGAACTCGCTGAGAACTCGGCTACATTCATCCGCCGCGATACCGGGGTAGACTTTCACGCGATGGTTCAGCCTGTCGTCGTGGCATAAATTGTACAGCGTGCCCGCAGCTCCGCCTTTGGGGTCAGCTGCTCCGTAGATTAGCGTTTCGATTCGGGCCAGGACAATCGCTCCGGCGCACATGCAGCAGGGTTCGAGCGTTGCTGCCAGCGTACAGCCGGTCAGCCTCCAGTCGCCCAACACCGCTGAAGCTTTGCGGATGGCGAGTATCTCAGCATGGGCCGTGGGGTCAGCGTCGAGGTGTCGCCGATTGTGAGCCGAGGCGATGATCTTGCCCTCGCGAGATATAACCGCTCCGATGGGTACCTCGTCCAGCTGCCGGGCCAGGTTCGCCTGGGCCAAAGCCAGAGCCATGAGCTTGTCGAAGTCGGCGTGGTGCGGGGTCATTTGAAACCAGTCTGTTCTGTAGCACAGCCGCCCTCGGCTGTGGTGGTTTAGTAGTGTCATTCCCGCATATTATACACGAGAACAACGAAAAAAAGCATGGGCGAGACGCCCACGTTACGCATGGGCAAGATGCCCACGCCACGTAAAGGTCATTTGAAGTCCACCTCCGCGATAATCCGCTGGGCGGTTTGCTCGGGCGGTTCATCCGGGGCGATGTCAAACCACCGCACCGCGCCCCAGCGACGATGCCATGTCCGCTGTTTCTTAGCCAGCCTGCGAGTGTTGATTTTGATCCGCTCGATAGCTTTGTCCAGCGACTTTTCCCCGCCGCCAAACCAGGCGATAAGCTCAGCGTACCCCACCGCCTGGGCAGCTTGCCGAGCCAATGGCTTGGTCTCAGCCAACAGAGCTTCGACCTCCTCAACCAGGCCCATTTGCACCATCTTTTTCACGCGCCCGTTGATCCTGCCATGCAGATCGTCCCGCTCGCGTCGCAAGCCTATCAGCACCTGGCCCTGGGCCTGTCCCAGCCCGGTTGTCCACTGGGTTTGCAGTTCGCTGATGGGCGTGCCGGTCTGGCGAAAAACCTCGATCGCCCGCAAAATTCGCTTCTCGTCGTTGGGATGAATTCGCTGGGCACTGGCTGGGTCTACCTTTGCAAGCTCAGCGTGCAAACTCACCAAACCTTCCTGTTGTATTCTCTCGGCAAGTGCCTCGCGAAGCTGCGGGTCGCCCGCGGGACCTTCAAAAAGCCCCTCAGCCAGGGCTTTGATATACAAACTCGTGCCCCCCACCGCCAGGGGTATAGCTCCAGCGCGTCGAATTTCCGCCCGGGCCTGGTCGGCACAGCGAACATAGTCCGCTACGCTAAAAGCTTCGCCAGGCTCGACGATGTCCAGCCCGTAGTGTTGAATTTCCGCCTGGATTTCCCTGGACGGCGTAGCTGTGCCGATATCCATCCGCCGATAGATTTTCATCGAATCGACGCTGAGAATTTGCCCGCCCAGCGCCCGGGCCAAAGCCCTGCCAACCGCAGCCTTGCCGCACGCGGTGCAACCCAAAATAAAATAAAAGTCCTGCAACGCAAGCTCCGGTAGCTAATCGACCTCGATTTCCTCGACGGCGTCTTTAAGCGTATCGAGAATGATTACTGTATGGCGTTGTGGCTTTTTTGGGTTGTTCAGTGCCCCTGGGTTCAACAGCCTGGTCGAGCCAACTCGCCTGTCCTCTCTGCTGTGCGTGTGTCCGCAGCAGATATATTCGAACCGCTCCAGTTCCAGCCACTCCTGGAGCAGCGTATCGAGATGGCCATGCGTCGCAGCGAGGTATGCGTCGTTTTCCAGCGGGACAGTAATGAAGTTTCGCGCGAAGTGCATGCCGCCGGCCTCGGCCTGGTGCTCGATGGCTTCCAGATGAGGCCTGTCCATATTCCCCGCCACCAGATACACCTCGCCAGGCCAGGTCGCCAACTGCTTGACGCACTTTTTGGAAACAATGTCGCCGCAGTGCACCAGCACATCGACGCAACGGTCGCGGAAGATATCCATCGCCCGAGCCAATCGCTTCGTCTTGCCATGCGTGTCGCTTACAATTCCGATCAACATATCTACACATACCTCTTCGTTATTCAGCCGGTGCCGTGGTCCGTTCAATGGTCTTCGAGTTGTTCTTGCAGTTTTGCTTTTCGCTTGGCGCTGAGTTTTTTGGGGAGTTCTTTCAGAGCAGCTTGAATGAGTATCGTTGCTGCGGTTTTTTTGGACGGGTCAGACGGGTCTTTCAACAACGTGTCCACCCGGGCGAGGAGGAGCAAGAGGGCCTGGTTATAAGCTGCGGGGTCAGCTTGTTTGGCCAGGGCCTGTGCCACAGCTGGGTTGTTGGCCTGGAGCAGGGCGCGGACGTAAGCAAGCCAGACTTTGCGCGTCCGGGCCAGGCCTGCTTTGGACTTGTCCGCCAGAGTCAGGTTGTAAAGTTCTTCCAAAACAGCAGCAGCTTCATCAGCTCTGCCAGCCAGGCTGAGCGCATCGCCAAGGGCTTGCAAAGCACCGGGTAGCTTGGCGGATTTTGGATTCTCCCGCCGAAGTGCCGCGACGTAGAGCGAGAGAATTCGGACGTGCGAATCGTCAGCTTCGCTCGGGCTGTTGAGTAGCTTGAGTATGGTTTCGAGCGTCGCAGCGTCAGCTCGCTGACAGTGGGCGAGCACGCCTTCCAGAGCCTGTTTCCGCACAGCCTGGTCAGGCTCGACCTGCGGGTCGGTCCGCTGCAAAATGGTCTTGAGAAACTTGTCGCCGCCCAGGCTTATCAGAGCTGTTATCACCGCCTGTCGCACGCCGCGGTCCGGGTCGCCCGCCAGCGAAGCTATCTCGTTGGCTGCGTCCTTAGCTTGCAGCCGGGCCAAGCCATTGACCGCGGCAAGACGGATAACCCCAGCGGGGTCTTTCAATGCTTTTACGAGTGTCCCCGAGATCGAGGCGTCGCCCACAACACCCATCGCCCGCAGCAACGCCTCGCGCAGCTCCAGGGCATTTTGGCTTGCTACCGCCTGGTCGTATCGCTCCTGCAACACTTTAGCTGCGGCGCTTTGCTCCTTGCCCGCAAGTGGCAGAGCTTCTGCTATCCGGGCCAAGGCTCCAGCTCCAGCCCGGGCCTGGGCTACGTCCTTGGAACTTATCGCAGCCTGCACAGCCTGCCTGGCTTGGGGGGCTTTTAGCTGACCAAGCGCGGTAAGCAAGCCTACGCGAACAGCAGGCCTAAGCTCCACGCCAAGTCGGCGGAGCAAAACCTCCGCTGTGCCAGGCTCGGCAAGGTTCGCTTTTAGCATAGCGACAGCCTGGCGAATTCGCGGGTCTTCATCGTCCAACAGCGTCCCGACGCTCTGGGCAAGTTTAGGTTCGATAGGCTGGTTGGCAGCAACTCGGCGGTCGATGAGCGTTATGCCCAACAGGCGGATGTCGCTGATGGAATCCTTGAGCATCTCCAGCAAGATAGCCTGCTTCTGCTCCTCGCCCGTAGCGTCGTATATATTTTGCTTGGCCTTGACGAGCCTGTCGCGGAGCATCGCGTTCTGCGTTTCCAATGCTGATCTGGATCTGGTCAGACTCTGAGCCAGGGCGGCGAGCCATTGTACCTGGGTTTTGTCGCGATTTATTCCCCACCAGGTCTGCCATCGCCTGGCGTCGGCACCGAACGTGCGGATATTCGTCAACCTGGCCAGGGACTCAGCCGAAGCCAATCGCACCGCGGGAACTGGGTCTGTCAAAAGGTCTATCAGCGTCTGGATGTACCGCTTCGTAACGACGCGATGCAGAGCGTCTATCGTAGCGACCCGAACCGCGACGTCCCGATTCTGCCCGCGAGCAATAGCGATGAGTTCCCGAGCCACAGCTGGAGATTTGTAGGTTACCAAAGCGTTGGCTCCAGCTTGGCGAACGGATGGTTCCTCGCCGGTGAGCATCTTCAGCAGGGGCGGGACGAAGCTCTCGTCCGCTGACCCCAGCATGGTTATAGCCCGAGCTACCGCCAACTGCGCGCCGGGGTTGGACGAGTCGCCCAGGTATTTTCGCAATGCGTCGTTCACCCGTGGGTTTCGCTTGCCCAGCAACAGCCAGGCTGCTTCGAACCGGGTTTTTGGCGACCTATTCGCATCGGCTATCTGCCGATTGAGCGTCTCGAATTCTTCGCTCAAAGCCTCGCCAGGCCCAGTTGGCTGAACCCCAGGCCCGCACGAAATAGCCAGGAAAACTATCCCTGCAAATATCAACGCCAACAGGCTATAACTATATCTCGCCATGCCACTATACCCATCTATTACCGTAAAAAACCCGAAATCGCAGCTCAACCCAGCCGAGCCTAAACTAACGTTCAACCTGGAACTTGTCAACAATTCATCGCAACTCAGCAACATTAAGCCTGTACAGAAAACATTTCAAACATGGATGAACAGGATGTATAGGATTTTTTTTGGGAAAAGTAATTACTCAAACTGACCGATTTTCAGCAATCCAACCGCGGGGTTGTTGACTGGTTGATTAGTTAACTGGTTAACTGGTAAAAGATTACAAAACAAATACGCCAAAGCTCTCTGTCCAGATAAGAC
>QNCB01000060.1 GCA_003644335.1 Planctomycetota bacterium
GGGGTGGCGGAGCGTTCGAAAGTTTTGCCCGGGCAGTTTGGCCCGTCTGGACGAACTTCTTCGACAGCATCTTCGGAGCTGTCATGTATTTCGCTACACTGACCGAGGTGCCGATTCTCCAAGGCCTAATCGACGCGGGCATGGGCAAGGGGCCTGCCTTGGCACTGCTGTTGGCTGGGCCCGCGATTTCCCTGCCGAGCATGTTGGTTATTCGCAGCATCATGGGCACGGAAAAAACCCTCGTCTTCATTTCGCTGGTAGTAATAATGTCCACGATTTCCGGCATAGCATACGGCTCGTTTTTCTAGGAATTTTTGTCAGCGTTCACGCAAAAAAGAACCACGAATAAACACTGATAGACACTAATGCTGGGTCTATTGCATGTGTTGCGTTTTTTTATATGGGAGTGCGTTTTATGAAGAAGCTACAGATTTTGGGTACGGGTTGTCCCAAGTGCGAGCAGCTTGCTGTTGCTGTCGAAGATGCTGCCAAGGCGATGGGTATCGAGTATGAAATCGAAAAGGTTACGGATATCAACGAGATTATGAAGTTCGGCGTGATGATGACCCCAGCCCTGGCTGTCGATGGCGAGGTTAAAGTTCTCGGCAAGGTGCCGGAGGCCCAGGCTATCCAGGCCATGCTGGTGTAATTTGGCCCCTTGGCCTGATGCCGGCGGCGGTGTCCCATTGGAAATCCGAAATGAGGCATTCTGGTTTTTTGAAATCCAGATTATTGAGGACGCTTGTGCGTTTCCTTGGTTACTGGGGCGGCTTGTTCGCCCTGCTGGCCGGTGGCTCGGCGTGCCCCTGCTGCGGTTCGCCGAGCTGTCCGGGTGGAGCAGCCAGTGCGGGGTTCCTCGCGGGTTTGGGAACGGGCCTGCTGTACGCTGTGCAATGTGTCAAAGGCCCCGCGTGGCGGATGTGCAAAATGGGAAAAAGGCTCTATCCCAAGCGGAAAGGACTTGTAGGCCATGAATAAAGTTATGAAAATTGGAATCGTGCTTGTGCTTGCAGCCTCGGTCGGTGGCATACTGACCTGGAAGGCGAGTCAAGTAAATCCCACCACGGCCGGTCCCGAGGCTGGCGTCCATAGCCCAGCGCCGCCTGCCAGGGATGTCAGGCCTCTGCCGCGGCTGGTAGATTTGGGAGCTGGCAAGTGCATTCCATGCAGGATGATGGCCCCGATTCTGGAGGAGTTGAAAGCCCAGTACGCAGGTCGACTTCGCGTGGATTTTTACGATGTCTGGGAAAATCGGGATATCGGCAAAAAGTTTGGCGTCCGCATGATACCAACTCAGATTTTCTACGACGCAGCCGGGCGAGAACTCTGGCGGCACGAAGGTTTTATGTCGAAACAGGATATCCTTGCAAAGTGGAAAAAACTTGGTATTGACCTCGCCGACAAGCCCAACGGCGTGACGGGCGAACCGGCCCGCCGGGAGTGAAAACGACATGGAACAACTCTTTACATTGCTGAGCAGGGCTGTGGAGGGCACGGGCTCAATTGCCGTTGGAGCCGCCTTCCTCTGGGGCGTGTTGAGCATTTTGCTGAGTCCCTGCCACCTGGCGAGCATCCCGCTGATAGTGGGGTTTATAGACGAGCAGGGCCAAGTTCCCACGAGGCGGGCGTTTGTAATCTCGACGCTCTTTGCGGTGGGTATTCTCACGACCATCGCATTCATCGGGGCCATCACAGCCGCAGCTGGACGCATGATGGGCGATGTCGGACGATACGGCAACTACATCGTAGCCGGGATTTTCTTCCTCGTCGGCATGCACCTGCTCGATATAATTCCCATGCCCTGGTCCGGGCCCGGCAAGGTGGGCATGAAACGAAAGGGCCTGCTGGCAGCCTTCGTACTCGGCCTGGTTTTTGGTGTTGCACTGGGGCCATGCACCTTCGCATACATGGCCCCGATGTTGGCCATAGCCTTTAAGTTGGCATCGAGCAATTTTGCATACGGCGCCCTGCTGCTGCTGATATATGGCGTGGGCCACTGCTCGGTAATCGTACTTGCCGGCACGAGCACAGGGCTGGTGCAGAAATATCTTAACTGGAACGAGCGATCCAGAGGTGCTATCGTGCTGAAGAAAATCTGCGGCCTGCTTGTCCTGCTTGGCGGCGTGTACATGGTGTACACCGCCCCATAATCGGGCATTGCACTCGTATAGACTTTTACAATTGGCTCCTATGAAAAAAATCTAACTCGCAGCGTCTGATTCAGAGATGCTATGATACGCTCGATTTTTGAATTACATGTTGAGGAGTAGAGAATGAAAATCGGAACTCGAATAACGGCGTTTTCGCTGAGACATTATAAACTTGTTACAGGCCTGATGGCGGCCCTGGCGATCGCGGTGCTGCAGGGAGCGGCCTTGCCTTCGTTGCATCTCATCAAGCCGCTGCCCGAGAGCGTCAAAAACTTCTCGCGAAGTCTGAGCTTTCTGCCAAGCATCACCGTCGCTACCGATCCGGAAAATATGTGCAGATGCTCGTGGGCGATTCACCGGACACTTTTTTCGCTATCACAGGCTGGGGCGGCGGGGCGTTCGAAAGTTTCGCCCGGGCAATTTGGCCCGTCTGGACGAACTTCTTCGCCAGCATATTCGCAGCTTTTATGTATTTCGCAACGCTGATGGAAGTGCCGATTCTCCAAGGCCTGATCGGCGCGGGGATGGGCAAGGGCCCAGCCTTGGCGTTGTTGTTGGCAGGCCCGGCGCTTTCCTTGCCTGATATGTCGGTCATTCGCAGCATCATGGGCACGGAAAAAACCATCGTCTTCGTTTCGCTGGTGGTCGTGATGGCGACGATTTCCGGCATGATATTTGGCGAGGTTTGGGGATAGAAACAAAGCAGAAGACCAAGGGTAATAGTTGGTGATTTGTTGTATTATAACTGGGTCGTCATATCCCAGGAGAAGCGACTGTGCGATATCGAAAGAAAACGATAATAAGGATTACAGCCTTTCTGCTCTGCGTGGCGGCACTGTTGGCTGGTGCTGCGTTGTTGGTGCATCGCAAGAAGGCACTGCTGGGGGGTGCTCCGCGATATGGTCTGGCTCCGACGCCGGTGCATGTCGTAGCTGCCCGGCGCGGCTCGCTGGAGATTATGCGGACTTATCTATCCATTGTGGAACCAGTGCGAACGGCGACTCTATCGGCCAGGCTGACTTCGCCAATAGAGTCCGTTGAGACGGACGAAGGTAAGACCGTCCGGGCCGGGGAGCCTTTGATTAAACTCGACGACCGGGAAATCAGTTATTCCATCGAGGTGGTCAAGGCCCAGATCGCCCAGGCCAGGGCGGAACTGGCTGCCAACGAGGCGACGGTCGCGGCCTTGACAGACTCCACTGCTTTTTGGAAACGCGAGGCCCAGCGGATGAAAAAGGTCAAAGCCAGCGGGGCAGCTACCGAGTCCGAGATGGAAGCTACCATCGACAAGTCCGATCAGCTGGCGGGGCAGCTCAAGACTGCCAGGTACAAGAACCAGGCTCTCAAGCAGCAGATAAAAGCCCTTGGCAATCGAGTGGACGAACTGAATACTCGTTTGGGTTACTGCGTAATCTCCAGCCCATACGACGGCTTGGTTACACGCCGGTTGGTTGACCCGGGCGACCTGGCCTTGCCTGGCAAGGCGTTGTTGGTCGTCGAAGATCGCTCGGCGATCAAACTGGCTTTCGATGTGCCGCAGCAGGATATGGCGGATATCCGCGAGGGTCTGGCCTTGCGATTTGTCATCCACGACCAGGCTCGCCAGGCCAGGCTAACGCATCTGTATCCGTCGCTTAGTGTGGACCGTACCGTCCGGGCTGAGTGCGCGCTGAAAGGCAGCGAAACCAAAGGCCTGACCTGCGGCAGCTATGTGCCAGTAACGGTTGTTGTCCGGAAAATCGACGACGCGATATTAGTGCCAGCCAATAGTCTGGTCGAATGTCCAAAAGAAAAAGTCCATGTTTTCGTGGTGCGTGAAGGCAAGTTGGCCCATCCGGTGGTTACGGTGCTGGGCCGAGGCCGGGACGATGTGGCCATTGAAGGTATCCGCTCTGGCGAGTCGGTGGTAACCAGCACATTTCTAGGCTGGGCGAATCTGGCTGGGGGCATGAAGGTGGAGCCGGTGAAATGAATCTAACAAACTTTTCGCTGAAGAACCCTTACGCGATTACCGCGATGGTGCTGGTCGTCGTGTCGCTGGGGTTGTTCGCATTTTTCCGCACGCCGACGGACCTGTTTCCCAAGGCAGTGCCTCCCCAGGTGGTGGTTATTACGGTCGAGCCTGGTGCCGCAGCCAGCGATGTCTCGGACAAGATAACGCAGGTCATCGAGAAGGAGCTTAACTCCATCAGCGGGCTGAAAAAGGTTATCAGCACCAGCCGAGACGAGGTCTCCTCCATCAATGCCGAGTTCTATTACAGCAAGCCCATCGGCGAGGCGGTGGTGGATGTGCAAAACGCAATCAGCCGAATTCGCGCCACGCTGCCGAGCGATATTCTCGAGCCGCGAATCTATCGAATTACCGACGCCACCCGCCCGCTGCTGACACTGTCCATGCGTCCCAGGCCCGGCAGCGACAAGACCTTCCCCGAGCTTCGCCTGCTGGCGGATAACCAGATAACCGACGAGATTTTGCGCCTGCCGGGCATTGCCGATGTGGATGTCTTCGGCGGCTATCAGCCAGAGGTTCACATTCGCGTCAATCGCGATAAACTTATCGCCAACAAACTCACCATCGCCAAGGTCATCGCCGCCCTGGCCCGGCAGAATGTCTCCGCGCCGGCGGGGACTATCTACACGGCCCGCAACGAGCTGCTCGTGCGGACCGTCGGCGAGTTTGCCGACCTGGAAAAAATACGTGACCTGCCAATCGCCTCGGCTGGGGGTGGATTTATCTGCGTGCGGGATATCGCCAAAGTTCGGCCAGGCCACCAGGAGCAGCGGAGTTTCTATCACGGCAACGGCCAGCCCGCCATCGCTGTCAATGTGCTTAGGCCTGATGATGGTCCGACCGTCGAGGCGATTAAAAACTTCAAAGCCTTCCTGCCAAAACTTCGGTCGCAATACCCGGATATTCAGTTTGAAATAACCGACGACCAGCAGCCTATCATCGACATAAATGTTCACGGCATGCGGAGCAGTCTCGTCCAGGCGGTTATATTCACCGTCGTCGTGATTTTCCTGTTCCTTGCCGATCTGCGGGCAGCGGTGGTGGTCTCCGTAAGCATACCCCTGGCGTTTTTGACGGCGTTGGTTGTGCTGTGGTTCAGCCCGTACACACTGAACATGGTAACCCTGTCAGGCCTGATTATCTCCGTCGGCATGGTGGTGGACGCCTCGGTGGTCGTGCTGGAAAACATCTATCGCCACTATCGACAAATGAAGATCCCCGACGCAGTCCAGGCAGCCCGCAAAGGCGCCAGTGAAGTATCGTTGGCTATCACCGCCGGCATGTTCACCACCGTTATCGTGCTGATTCCCGTTATGTTCACCGGCGGTTATACCCAGCAGATAATGCGTCCGCTGAACATGATGATATCATCGACCCTCGTAGCCTCCCTGCTGGTGGCGCTGACGGTTATACCGCTGCTGGCCTCCAGGCTCCTGGCCAGGCCTCACCACGACCGAAACATTATCGAACGGATTTTCGGCGTAACGGACAGGGGCGTATCAGGCCTGGCGAAGATGTACATCGGCATACTGAAGCGCGCCCTGCGATGGCGGGCGCTCACGCTGCTGCTTGCGATGGGTTTTTTCGTCGGCACGATGAAAATAGTCCCGCCGCTTATCGGTGGCGAGCTGATGCCGCCGATGGACACGGGCATTGCGATTATCGAGTTCGACTCGCCGTCCGATTATGCCCCCCAGCGGGTCCAGCAGGTGCTGGGCCGGGTTGAACAGATGGTCTACCGCCAGGCGGGCGTGGAGATGGTTTCGTCAACTATAGGTTCCGAGCCAGGCCAGATAAGCTTCGGTGGCGGCGGGGCTACGGCCCAGTCAGCCAAGCTGACGATACACCTGGTCGACCGTAAAAGCCGCGATGAAACGATTTGGCAGATAGAGGACAAGTGGCGTAAAGAGCTGGGCCATATACCAGGCGTGCGAACTTTCCGTGTCAGTGAATACGGCGCCACGCCGCTGTCGACCACCAAGGCTCCGCTGGATGTGATAATAAGCGGGCCTGATTCTCATGTCATCAGCAGCCTGGCCGGGCAATGTCTCCATGCCCTCAAGGGCCTGCCGGGGCTGGTCGATGTGCGGCGAAGCTGGTATTTTGACAAGACCGAGGAGCATGTCGAGGTCGACCCGATGCTCGCGCGATTTTACGGCACCAGCCCCGCCGAGGCGACCGGGGAAATCAAAGCCGCCATCAAGGGCCTGCCGGGTACGACCATGCGACTGGTGGGGGCCCTCGACATCCCGATCCGCGTGCAATACGCCGCAGCCGATATCGCCTCGCCTGCCGATCTGGAACAGGTGTACATACCCACGCGATTTGGCCCCACGCCGCTGCGAGCTTTGGCGAGAGTTTCCTCGCACACAGCCCAGCCATTCATTACCCGCGAGCGGCTGAGCAACACCATCGACATTACCGGGCAGAACCGCACCTACACCATCGCGCAGGTGGCGAAGATGGCTGGCAAGCGGCTGGCGAAAATTAAAACGCCTGCCGGGTATTCCATCGATGTGGCGGGCAGCTTTATGGATATGAAAACGGGCCAACGGGAAATGGGCAAGGCCCTGCTGATTGGCATCGTCCTGCTGTACTTCCTGCTGCTGGCGATGTTCAAGTCGTTTGGCCATCCTATAACCATTATGGCTGCGATTCCCCTGGCCGTGGCAGGGGCCATGTGGGGACTGCTGCTGTTCGACAAGCCCATGTGCAAGCCGGCCACGATGGGACTGATATTGCTGGGCGGAACTATCGTCAACAACAGCATCCTGCTGCTGGACTTTATCCTCGAAGCTCGCAAACAAGGCGTGCCGAAAAACAAGGCTATCCTCCAGGCGGTGCGGCTGCGTATCCGCCCGATACTTATGACCACCGTCTCTACCATCGTCGGGCTGACCCCGCTGATACTGGAACTGGCGGTGGGTCTGGA
>QNCB01000061.1 GCA_003644335.1 Planctomycetota bacterium
AGTCGTTTTAGTTTGATTCGGGCCTCGGCTGTTGTGAATCGCCAGTCGATGCCCACCTTGTCTTCATTTCTCGAACATTCCCAGATTGTAATTGCATCAGCCAGTTGCTCTTGGGTTTCAAAATAATCGTCCATGCACTGCCGGCTCAGCACGCTTAATTCGATCTCGGCCATGTTCAGCCAACTGCCACGCTTCGGCGTATAATGAATCTCCAATTTTTTTGCCAAGCGTCGCGCTTCTTTCGGCTCAAAGGCTTCATACAGGCTGGCGGTGTTGTGCGTATTGAGGTTGTCCATGACCAGCACGATCTTCTCGGCTTCGGGATACAACTCGTCGCACAACTCGCGAACCACCTCGGCAAAGTCTTCACGCTTGCGATGTTCGCGAACGCGCACATGCCGCCGGCCTTCCAGCGGAACTGTCATCATGAACACGCTGGCTGTTCCATTGCGGCGATATTCTGCGTCAACTTTTCTAACACTTCCGGGCTTGCATGGAATCGCCAGCCGAGTTTCACTGATCAATTGTTTCGACGCTTCGTCCAAGCACACCTGTGGCCGAAGGGGATCGTAAGGCCTATGATATACATCTAAAACATCTTCCATAGGCGCGACGAACCCGGCGTTGGCCTGGGGCGGAATACACCAGTACTTGTTCAGGTGAGGCTTAAGTTCGTTTTTTTTAGCGCGCGATGAATTGACGACTTACTACAGGACTCCACCACGTTCAACGCCACTGCCTGATCGGCCAGCAGTCGAAATGTCCAGCGTTTTCGCCCGGCTGGCGGCTTGCCGCACGCCATCGCGATGATGCGTGCTTCGGCCCGGCCATCCAACGCCTTGGCGCGATAGCTGCCGCGATTACCGTGCTCCAAGGCCGCGTCAAAGCCACGCTCCACAAGACGCTGCCGAAGCCGCTGGACTGCCAGGGGTTTAACATCAAAGGCCTCGGCAATCCGAGCGTCGATCCACGCCGGACCGTGCCGGCCTTGATCTGCCTTGAGCAACATCCGAGCATGACGCCGTTTGTGGGCTGCCATGCGATCGGCATCAATGATACTCTTGAGTTGAGAACGCTCTTCACTTGTCAATTCTACGATATACTTCTTCATGTCGGCCTCCTTGCCTGGTTAAGGATTCTATCAACCCTATCGGCAAAAAGGATTACAAATCTTTATTCACGGGACAGAGTACTAGTTGAAGTCGGCCGTCAGCTGCCAGCTTGCGAATTTCCTCTTCCCGCTCCGGGCGAATTTCCAGATAATCGTCCACCAGCACAAATTGGCCATCCATCATAAAATGCTTATAATCAGGCTTCGAAGCCATGGTATTGAGCAGATTATCCCACAGTTTCACCAGCCACATTCTCGTGGTTTCAAAATCAAAACGAAACTCTCTGTCCCAATGAGTATAGGACACGATATGAATTTTCTTTTTTTGTTCCATCGCCATTTGTAATATCTTTTCTAAACGGTGTTATGCCTTTCCAAGGTCGGCAATTTCCTTTTGCTGATCTGTGCTCAGGCTTTTCAAACTTAGACTTGTTAAAGCAATCATACAATTCATCTCGAAGAAAACAGCCTTCTGAATCGCGTCTTTTGAATCAACTCCAATAGAAACTTGTCCGTGATTTTTCAGAATGGCGATGTTTGTATTTTCGGTTTTGAATTTATCAATAATAGATTCCGCCAGTTCCATCGAACCGGGCATGGCATATTCCACTATCGCCGGCTGGCCTATATAGGCTGGCATTTCAATAGTATTGTGAAGTTTGTCGATATAATTTTCCGGATTCGAACAGGCTAGTATTGTCGCGTATGAACTTTGAAAATGAAGTACGACATTGACGTCCCTGCGATGTTTCAAAATGCCTACATGGAAATAGCTTTCAATTGAAGGCTTGATACTATTTAGACTCTCTCCAGTTTCAATATCGCAAATAGCTATCTGTTCGGGTTGCAAAGAACCAAGCCAGGCCCCGGACGCAGATACCGCTACGTGTCTATCAGAAAGTCGCATAGACAAGTTGCCGCTACTGCATTTCAATAAGTTGAATTCCGCAGCCTGGTTCGCCGTATTTATAAACTCCTGGACTTGTTCGCTTGAAATCATATCGTAGTTTCCGTTCAATCCGATAGCTTAGTGAATCGCTGGATTTCCTCGTCAGTGAAAATATCGTTTTCGTCTGTACTTCGCGTGGAAAACTCACTGACAACCGCGCCCTGGTCGCCAGCCTGGAACCAGTGCAGAGTGTCCGGTGCGAGCGTATATTGTTCGCCGGGGTTCAGCTCGATTTCATGCCATACCGTATAAGTATTTTCCCTGCCAGCTGGAGCGCTCGCTTTTGGCGAGTCAGCTTTCTCGCCGGAAACGTAGATATAAACTTTACCCAAACGGCAGCGGAACGTCTCTTCCTTGCCAAGCTCACTGCCAACTGACGGATGGCGGTGTTCGGGACAGGTCTGCCGTGGCAGCATCGTCAATTCTTTGGCACAACAGCGGTCGGTGTTGACATAAACCAGCACGCCCAGCCCGTCTGCTCGAATTGGCCCAGGCCAAAGTCGGCAATCTCGATTCGAGATTTTTCCTCTTCGGTAATAACGATATCAGCCTTGCTGAATAGTTCTATAGTCCGCTGCCGATATTTTCGAAATCTTCTTTTGAAAGCATAATTTGTTTTCCTTTTGTTGTTAGCGGGTTTCGCAAAACTTTTGAACTTCCAGGCGTCAATGCCGGTGAAATCTCAACATGTCTGACAATGGCGTCGCTTATTGTCTTTGTTTTAAATGGGCAGTCAACATTATTCTCGTCCGAATGGTTTTTATCTCGCTCTTGTTATTGGCTTGTGGTGTATGTATACTGTTTGCATTGATGGTTTTGGAAGGATCGACGATGGCTAGTAGACGAGTCCGGTGTCCAGCCTGTGCTGTAATTTTGGAGATTCCGCACGGTTTCCGTGGGAGCAAGGTGGTCTGTTCGTGTTGTCAAGGCCGCTTTCGCATTCCCGCTTTGTCCGACGCGGAAATCGTCGATCTTATAGGCCATCGCGACAAGGACGACACTACCGTTGCGGGGACATCGACCAGGGAGATAACAGCTGCTCTTGTCGAGGCCAGGCAGAGCGACGCCAAGCCAGGCCAGGCCCAGGCTGACGATAAATACAAGCCCGTTCCCGCTGAGCTTGAAGGTTTTACCCTGGCCAGGCTTGATAGCAACGGGGTTCTGTTCGAGTTTCCCGCATCGTTGTTGGCCGGTACGGTTTTGCGTGGAGCCTTGCCGCGTTGTTGTATGCGGTGTGGCACGAAAGGCCATCTCCAGCCTCACCTTGCGATATTCGCTCATCACATGACTGACAGTGCCTCGCTTGAGGTTCAGTTTGTGGATGGGCCTATGATAGACGGGCAAGATGCGATGAACATGCCCATCGAGGAAGTTTTGGAGAAGTTGCCTAGCGTCAAACGCGTCCCGTCCCCAGCCAATCTGCCCATGCCATACTGGATATGCGACCAGTGCAGCCCGTCGAACATGGTGTTGGCCCAGAACGATATCGACAGGGACACCGGAGCGGGGGCTTGCAGGCTGCTTTTGCCGATACTCTGGCGGGCGGAAAAGTTCGTGCTGAACCTGGGCTGTGATGGCACTGCTATTTGCGAGGAAATTCGCAAAGCTGTGCAAGATCATCCCGAGGAACCCTGGGACTCGTTGGCTGGGGTTGTTCAGCAAAGGCTGAGGCAGTGGTATCATCCGCACAAGGCTGAGAGGTTCGTGTCCTACACGCCCGACAGGTCGCATGGCCGAAGCGAGGACGGCGTCTATGGCGTGGTTGTCTCGAATCGCAGACTGATACTAAATTGCGACCGTAGACACTACGAGTCCGAAAAAGGTGAGCCGATCGAGCTATCATTCTCGATGCAGGGTGGCCAACTCAGGCTGACGACGAAGACGCCGAATTGGACCGTCAAAAATCAGGTCGTGGACAAAGCTGGGCTTGAAAGGCTCCGCCGAGCGCTGGCGAACGAAAACTTCCTGACGACATGGCACTGAAAATTTGACCTGCAACCTGGCCTGGCCCTGGCTGAGCCGCTAAAATAGACTTGGGCAGTTTTTCTGGTATGTGATGCTGGGCAAAAATTGAATATCCAATATCCAGGTAAAAAACACAGCCATCCCATAGATGGCAGAAATTCGGTTGTTAGTCCCATTTTAACCAATAAACATACAGGGCTGCGGCTGGGTCGTCAGAATGTCAACCCGCATTTTTTTAGCTCCTACGGAGCTAAAGCAAAAAAACGTGAACGATTAGGTTTTAGTTATCTGTGTGTATCCGTGTTTATCCGTGGTTCGCTGTTTTTTTCCTTCTTCTGTTTGATATTCAAGAACATATGCTATTTGTAAACGTCCGGTTAGATAACAAAAAAAGAACTTCATGTTCTTCATGGTGAATTTTTGTGTAGACTGGAACGGTTACCTTTTCTTTCACATGTGGAGATACGATATGGCTGTGATTGAAGCGAAGAATATTATCGTGGAGTCTACCGCCCAGCAGGCCTCGGCCAGGGCTGCGGAAATTTTCAGGACGATCGTCAAGGAGGTTACCAGCCAGCGGGATTTGTGCAGGGTGGCACTTTCGGGTGGCTCGACGCCTCGGGCGGCCTATCACCACCTGGCGAGCCAAGTTATGACCGACGGCCTGCCCTGGCCTATGGTCGAAATATTCCTCGGCGACGAACGCGACGTGCCACAAGATGATACTGAGAGCAACTTTTACATGATCCAAAGAATTCTGCTGGACAATACCCCGGTGAATTGGGAGCGTGTGCATCCGATGCGGGCTGACGCGGAGGATATTGAAGCGGCTGCGAACGAGTACGAGCAGATTATCCGCCAGCGAGTCCCGGCTGGGCCTGGCGGGGTGCCGCAGTTCGACCTGATAATGCTAGGCCTGGGCGCCGATGGCCACATCGCCAGTCTGTTCCCCGACAGCCCCGCCATTGAGGAGCGCCGCAGGCTGGTTGTCGCCAGTTACGTTCCGGTTATCAGACGACACCGGATGAGTCTGACGTTCCCGCTTATCAACGCAGCGAGGAATATTTTGCTGCTGGTTACAGGCTCGGACAAGGCTGAGGTTGTCCAGCAGATTATCCAGGGCGACGAGCCACACTTGCCGGCCTCGTGGATATCGCCACGCGACGGCACGGTTCATATAGTCCTGGACGCCGACGCAGCCAGGTTACTTTACTCAAACTGACCGATTTTCAGTAATCCCACCGGACGTCTTTGAGGTGGATTTCCACGTTGGTTCTGCCGTTGAATGTGTTGAGTACTGGCGACCCTGCGATGTCGCATTGGCTAACCCCCGCAGCGGCGTCGGCCAGGTCGCCCATGCCGAAGCCTATAGCTCTCATGCTTACGCCGTTTTGCTGAAGCACGACGCTGACGGTTTGGCCCGTTTGACCTATTCTCCGAGCGGGCGTGAGAATGCGACACCCTGTAATCGCCAGGACAGGTCTGGGGTTTTTCGAGCCGAACGGCGCGAGCTGTTCGAGCTGGCTTACAGCGTTTATATCCAATGCTCCCAGGGTCGTCTCGGCGTCGATAGCCAGGCTCGGCGCGAGCTGTTGGTCGTCGATATTTTCCCGCGCGTATTGGCCAAACGCCTCGGTGAACTCCGCCAGATCTTCCGCTCGCAGTTTAAGTCCCGCCGCCATGGCGTGGCCACCGTGGCTGATGAGTTTTTCGTTGCAGGCCTCCAGCGCCCTGGCCAGGTCGAAGCCCGGCACGCTTCTGGCTGAGCCTTGCGCGTAGCCCTGTTCGTCCAGCGTCATGACCACCGCTGGGCGGGAAAAAATGTCCACTATCCTTGCCGCGACGATGCCCACAATCCCGCCATGCCAACCCTCGCCGGCGATTACTATCGCGCGATGTTCCGGGCTGTCCAGGCCCAGGTCTTGCACCATCTGCCGAGCCTGGGCGACGATGTCCCGCTGAACTTTTTGCCGCTGCGAATTTTGCCTGGCCAAATTGCCCGCTATCTCCCCGGCCCGGGCGGGGTCGTCGCTGGTGAGCATCTCCACCGCCTCTGCGGCATGGCCCATTCGCCCAGCCGCGTTTAACTTCGGCGCCAACACGAACCCGACCTTGAAAGTATCGACAGCCTGGGAAACGTTGGTCGAGCCTAGCAAAGCTGCGATGCCGACGTGCGTGGTGTTTCGCAGGCCCCGCAGGCCAAATGTTGCGATGACGCGGTTCTCGCCGACCAGCGGCACGATGTCCGCGACGGTTCCCAGAGCGGCGAGGCCCAGAGCATTTAGCAGGAAAGTTTTCAGCTCGCTCGTTACCCGCGATTGGCCTGACGCCTGGCGGGCGATTTGCCACGCTAGCTTAAACGCCACGCCGGCTCCGCAGAGATACGGATTTTTCGCAGCATGGGCGTGGCCATCCAGGGCGGGGTGAACCACCGCAGCGACGTCGGGCAGGTCGCCCGCGGCGGGGGGGGGGTGGTGGTCGGTAACGATGACATCGGCGCCGTCGACCTGGCCAAGCACAGCCCCAGCGGTGATGCCGCAATCGACCGTGATTATCAGCTTGGCACCGCTGGCGATGATTTTTTGCAAGGCCTCGGGGTTGACGCCGTAGCCCTCCTCAAGCCGATGCGGGACGTAGTACGAAACGTCCCCGCCGATCATTTTTATGCAGGCGTGCAGGATGGCGATGCTCGTCATGCCGTCGACGTCGTAGTCGCCATAGATGACGATTTTTTCGCCCTGCGAGACAGCCTGGGCGACCCGACAGGCTGCAACTTCGACGCCGGGCAGTTCCAGCGGATCGATAAGGTCGGTCATCTTAGGCTGCATGAAAGCCCGGGCAGCCTCGGCGTCGGCGATGTCCCGTCCAAGCAGAACCCCAGCAGTAAGCGGACTAACGCCAGCCTGGCGGGCCAAGTCCGCCGCTTCGTCGCGCGCCGGAGCGATGTCCCACCGCAACATCCCAGGTTTCCAAGTCTGTCGAGACATTTTTTTTAAGGAGTCAGGAGTCAGAAGTCAGGATTCAGTAGAAGCAAAAACAGAAAAAACAAAAGTCAGTAGACAC
>QNCB01000062.1 GCA_003644335.1 Planctomycetota bacterium
GACCAGAGGAGTGTCGGCCTCGGCTGAGGCTGACAGCGAGGCCTTTCGAATCTCATGCATCCAAGACCCAACCATCGAGGCCGGTTATATATCCGCTGCTGGACAACCATGATAATATGAAGAGCCAATTGCAAAAATGTAGCCTAGCCGCCCTCGGCTGGGAAGGTCATGTAAAAAACACTGGAAATATAGCAAGTTCGACACAGCCGAGGGCGACTGTGCCACATTCCCGAATAGTTATGCCATTAGCTCTGAAGAGAAGGATTTTGAAATATCAGCCGGCAGGAATCACTAGGGTGCCGTTGATATTGCAGCGATACAAAATGTTCCCAACTACGAAAGGATGCCTTCGAAGCAGGAATTTGAAGGGTCGTGAAACGTCTATACTCGACTCCTCGCCCTTCATAGGCGGCACCCGGCGGTAAATTTTGCATGGCCATAAACGGCTATGCCTACTCATATTGTTGCGAAATGCTACAATTTTTGCTTCTGTAAGTTGTTGTAGCTTGATTTTGCGACAGTCTTGCCAATATGCGACTTTTTATCATTGTCTCTAAACGTCTTAACAGCAGGGGGTTGTGGTGTTTGTTTATAATTATAGTGATATGGCATGGTAATTGCACAGTATTGGGTGTGTCGAGGGACGCCCAAGCCCTGAGCCGGGCTTGGTACAGGTTTGGAGTGGAGAAAAGTTGTGAAACCGAGAAGCCTACGAGGGTTGGCCTGCGGGCCTATGGGATTTGGGGTCTGCCTGTGCGCGGTAGTTGGCAATGACAGGACGGGCGAAGCGTCTCAAGTCAGTAAATCTCTGGCAGCGAGTCTGCGAGACGGTTGCGTTCTGGAGTTTAGCTCCTTGGCGGACATCGTCAATTGCACCCCAGCTGGTAGTTTGGACCTGCTGGTGCTGACAGCGGGGCAAAGCCCAGCGGAGACGGGGGAGCTATTGCGATGGGCGCGGTGCAATTGGCCTGGCTGTCGTACAATAGTGCTCTGCCAAGACAGCGATCTTGAACTCGAACGAGTGGTACGGAGCAATGGCGGGCTGTTTTTCGTTCGCTCCGTCAGTCCAGAACAATGGCATGCCCTGTTGCAAAATGTGGATCGCACCAGGCTTGGCGTCTGAAACCAGGCTCACCATGAAGCGCATGAAGAGCATGAGGGGGTTTTTGCAGCCCCAGGCCTGTCGCGGCCTCTGTAATTTTTTCCCAGCCAACCGGAGCTATGATTCCTTTTCTGCGTTTTTGTCGTACTATCGCATTTTGCGACAGTGCAACACTGATGCGTCGGCCTGTTGCAGCAGGATGCGTCAACCCAGGGCTTGCCAAAACCACAGGCCTGCATGATAGCCTGGCCCGTTTGGAATATGTAAACCCTGTTTATAGCGAGGGATATAAGAAATTGCATTTTTCTTTTCTTTCGCTTAGCCCAACTGGCACGCAGGTTGCATATATACTAGCGAAGCAAGGCGGCGAGTTGCAACGGTGCAGCAAGCTGAAAAACTTAAAAGAGGCAGTATTTTTGACAAGTGAATAATCCGTCTTAGGACGGAAAGTCGAGGAGCCTATAACGGGTGTCGCTTGCAAGAGTGGCGTTCGTTACCCGACGAAGAGGTTTTTGAGCCTCTAACGGGGATTCTCACTATCGGCAACGCATACAGCGGAGATGAGCGCCTGCTGGTCGCGATAACTATCTCACCCCTCCTTTCTTGGGATAGTTCTGTCGGAGAAACCCCCGATGGGTAGAGTACCTCGTTGTTAAAGAACACTGCGGGATTGAGCACCCGCGGGATTTGGCTGGTCTCTCCTCCTACCAGTCATGTTCGTAAAACAGCGTGTTTGAGAGGGGTCTCTACCAAGGCGAAGGGCGATAATGTCAGGTCTGAGCAGCCTGCGTATCGCCCCCTTTTTTTGCGCTGAGCGAGAAAAAACGCCAGCTGCCAGTAACCAGCCTTCAGCAAAAACAGCTGGGAGTATCCAGCCAGGAGCGGCTGTCTTGATTGGTTGGTATCCAACTCACTCAAAAAACATTCGTGGTTTGCTGTTTTTGATTTTTACGCGAAAACCGCGTAATTTTTCTCCAGCGTTTGAGGGGCTTTGGACGATAAGTCGGTAAGACGATATGTAACCGTTCAGGGGTACATCATAAAAAACAAAAAACTATCGCGAAAGAACGCGTAGAACACAAAGAGAGACCGTTTTTGTTGTTCACAAAAAACATCTATGCGATCTTTGTGTTCTTTCGTGGTAAATTTTTTGTGGCTGTGAACGGTTACAACGGTCTTTTGTCAGGCTTCGCGCGACGGATACGCGCGGAACGTAAACAGTGAACGGACGCACGAACCCATGGAAGCTATCACAATCTATCTTCAGCGAGTAGCTACCTACAATCCGCTGGTAGTTGCGACTCAGCTTGTGCTTATCGGCATTGTGGTTTGGCTGGTGATGCGGTTTCTGCGGGGCACGCGCGGAGCCGGGCTGGTAAAAGGAGCGGCACTGCTCCTGGCGGCGGTTTTTATTTTCATCCGCCTGCTGCCAAAGACCGACGAGTGGAAACGCATCGAATTTCTCTACGGCAACTTCCTCCTCTTCGCCTTCATGGCCTTCGTGGTCGCCTTCCAACCCGAACTGCGACGAGCACTGATATCCATAGGCCAGGCCCGGCTGTTCCGCAACCGCCATGTCGAAATCGAAGACATGGTGGACGAAATTATCCACAGCCTGGGGTTTTTGTCCCGCAATAAAATCGGAGCTATAGTCGCTATGGAGCGGTCGGTTGGGCTAGGGGCGCTTATCGAGTCCGGCGTGCAAATCGACGCTGAGGTTACCTCGGACTTGCTCAGCACGATTTTCTATCCAGGTTCAGCGATGCACGACCTGGGCGTAATCATTCACAACCAACGGGTAGCCGCGGCTGGTTGCCAGTTCCCGATAGCAGAAAGCGAAGAGGTCGACGCCTCGCTTGGCAGCAGGCACAGGGCAGCTCTGGGGTTGTCCAACGACTCCGACGCGGTGGTGTTGGTCGTCAGCGAAGAAACCGGCAGAATATCGCTAGCCTGCGAGGGTCAACTCTACATAGGCTTGGATATTACGGGCGTACGCGACATGTTGCTGGACCTCCTGGCTCCGGGCCGGGCCAGGCCTCGCCGAGGTCAAGTATCCTCAGCCAAGGGGGGTGCAGCATGATGGCGCGACACGAACGCAAGCCCGCCGAGGTGTCCCGCTTCTCACGCCGATGGTGGGTATCAGGCCTGCATACCCTCTTCTGGGTCGTGCTGGTAACGGTGCTGATTTGGATTTACGCGGACATGGAATTCACTGACACCGCCAAGATTATCGCTACGATAAAACTCGACACGGGCGAGTCTGGGCAGCTGGAGTTGCTGTCGAGAACCGAGTTGCCCGTCGAGTTCGAGATATCGGGAAGCCGATCTTCGCTGGAGGATTTTCAGCGCGAGCTTGACGAAACGGGAGCCTTGCTGTCGTACGACGTCTCCCGCCAATATAAACGTGCTGGCAAGCATCTGCTGCCCCTGGCTGAGGTGCTGGACTACTCCGCTGGGCTGGCCAAGCGCGGTATTTCGCTCAAAAATCCCAGGCCCGGTGCTGTGGAAGTTCAGCTCGATACGATAATCGAGGTGCACGACGTGCCGGTCGAACTCAAGACCACCGGCGCGACAGCCCAGCCTGCGACCAGGCCTAAGGTTTCCCTGTTTGTACCCACCAGCCGATGGCAACTTATCCAGGCCAGGCTTGGCGGTAACCCGCCCAAGCTGCAAACCAGACCTGTCGATTTAAGCCATCTCCAACCAGGGGTATCCAGCAAAGTTACAGCCGAGATTTTGCCAGCTATCGAGGGTGTCGCGGTCAGACCTACGCCCGCCAGCGTAACGTTCGACGTGCAGATTCTCCGCTCCGCTACTACCAAAACCCTGCCTGTTTCCGTGCAAGTGCTAGGCCCAGCAAGCTGGGCTGAAACCGACGATACGACCTGGCAGGAGTATGTGCTGGTCCGTCAAGCTCCCGCTGACTGGAGGCCTAGGCTGCGAATCGAAGGAGCGAAAAAAGACCTCAAGCCCGAAAACGTCATCGCGTATATTCAGCTGACCGACGAGGACAAAAAACCCATCAGCTGGGTCGAGCGAGAGGTAACCGTCTGCTTCCCGCCGGGGCTGGGACTAAAACTCCTAAGCCCACGCCCAAAACTAAAGTTCCGCCTGGAAAAAAGAAAACCCGCTGCGACAAATTGAAAAGTTATCAGTAATTCACCGCGAAGGAACGCACAGTTCACCATGAAGCACATGAAGAGCATGAAGTTGTTTTTTGGTGAAGTTCTTGTGTTTTTTGATGTGCATATATTAGCGACAAATAGTTTTGTGGTGCATTTTTTCGGAATTTTGCAACACAAACTCATTTGTGCAGCATTTATTGAACACAAAGTTGGGATATCCAGGAGTAGTCGATGGACCCTATCAAACAGGAAGTGTTAGACATAGCGACCCGGGCCAGGCAGGCGGGGGGGGTGTTGGCTTGTAGCACGGGTCAACAGCGAGACGACGCGCTCCGCTCCTGCGCCAAAGCTATCCGCCAAGCCCGCGAGCAAATCCAGGCTGCCAATGCTGAGGACTTGGCCCGCTCGGACGAGCTGGGCCTGAGCGAAGCTATGGTGGACAGGCTGGCGCTGACCGACACGCGGATCGAGGGCATGGCCAGGGCGTTGGAGCAGATAGCAAGCCAGGTCGACCCGGTTGGCCAAACTATCTCCGCAGCCAACAGGCCAAACGTACTTCGAGTCGAGAAACGGCGCGTGCCGATCGGCGTGGTGGGGATTGTTTTTGAATCTCGGCCAAATGTTACCGCAGACGCGGCTGGCCTGTGCATCAAGAGCGGCAACGCGTGCATTCTCCGCGGCGGGAAGGAAGCTGTCCACTCCAATCTCGCCATCGCCTCTGCCATCCGCACAGGCCTGGGCGAAGCGGGGTTGCCGGCGGAGTGCGTAACGGTGCTGGACAAGACCGACCGGGCGTTCGTTCCAGCCCTGGCCACAGCTTGCGGATATATCGACCTGATAATTCCCCGTGGCGGCGAGAGCCTGATCCGGGCGGTCGTGGAGGCTGCGACTATTCCGGTTATCAAACATTACACGGGCAACTGTCATGTCTACATCCACGCCGCAGCAGAGCCTGACATGGCTCGGCGAATCACGCTAAACGCCAAGACGCAAAGGCCCGGCGTGTGCAACGCAGCGGAGACTCTGCTGATAGACCAAACAATCGCCCAGGTCCAGCTGCCAGGTTTGGCGAAGGAACTTATAGCCGCGGGGGTCGAGCTGAGAGTCTGCGAGCAAAGCGCGAAAATACTCGCCCAGGCTGGGATTGACAGCGAGAAAATCAGGCCCGTCTGCGACGAAGACTGGGCGGAGGAATTTTTGAACCTTACACTGGCGGTGAAAATCGTCGATGGGCTGGAAGCAGCCATCGCCCACATCAACAAGTATGGTTCGAAGCACACCGACGCGATAATCACCGCCGATATGTCAGCAGCCAACCGGTTCGCCCAGGCGGTGGACACCGCCAGCGTCATGGTCAACGCATCGACGCGATTCAGCGATGGCGGCGAGTATGGCTTGGGCGCGGAGATCGGAATCAGCACCGACAAGCTCCACGCCCGAGGCCCGATGGGCGCAGCAGACCTGACAACCTACAAATGGATCGTTACAGGCCAGGGCCAGGTGCGAAAGTAAACTATTTCAGATTTTGGATTGTGGATTGTGGATTGTGGATTGCGGATTTGAAAATATAGATATCCCCTGCCGGGCTAATGAGCTGGAGGAGTTGCTCTGGAAGGAATGGCTGCGCGCGAATCGGCTTGGGGCTTATAGTTCGTCGACAATAATAGGTTGTAATACCCGCCGATACCATGGGCTGCTCGTCGGAGCTGCGACCCCGCCGGTGGCCAGGCTGATGACACTTTCCACGGTTATGGAGCAGCTTGTCGTGGGGGAAAATACATACGACCTGGCTACCAACGAGTTCCGCGACACCTTCAGCCCGCGCGGGTTCGAGTATCTCAAAACCTTCCGCGACGATACCGCTGCGACGTTCGTATACGAGGTCGCCGGCGTCAAACTGACCAAGCAGGTTCTGCTGGCCCAGGACGCCAGTGCTGTGGCTGTTCGCTACGAACTTTCCGACCCGCAACACTCAGCCAGGCTTATCCTCAGGCCCTTTACCGCCATGCGAGACTTCCATTCGCTCCGCAGCGTCGAAGAGCCTCACAACATGGCTTGGGACAAGTCAGCTGACGGGATCGTGGTTTTGGATCACGCAGCAGCAGCTCCGCCGGTGTATATTTCCTGTACCCCAGCTGACTTCCGAGCCGAGGAGCAGTGGTGGTATCGTTTTTTGTATCGAGCTGAAGCTGCCCGAGGCCAGGGGTGCTATGAAGACCTTTACTCGCCCGGCGTGTTTGTCGTTCATTCAAGCTCCGCGGGGGTATCTCAGCTGACCGCGTCGCTTGGCGAGCGGGTTGAGGTGGACTTCGACAAGACTCTCAAACATCGCCGAGATAAACTCACATCACTCGCCGCCCCCGTTGCACACCTTGGCGGCGGTGCCCGGCGATTGGCCATGGCAGCGGATGCGTTTATTGTCACCAGGCCTGGCAGGTCCGGGACTGGCTCGTCGATATTGGCGGGTTTTCCGTGGTTCGCTGACTGGGGCCGAGATACTTTCATCGCCCTGCCAGGGCTGCTGTTGACGACGGGCCAATTCGCCCAGGCCCGGCAGGTCTTTAGCACCTATGCCGAGAATATCAGCCTGGGCATGATACCGAACCGGTTTGACGACTATGGTGGCGAGGCTCATTATAATAGTATCGACGCGTCGCTGTGGTTTATCATCGCAGCCGAGCGATACATGCAGGCCATCGAGGCCGACGCACCGCCGAGCGACAAACGAGCCAAGAACTTTTGGCCTGGCGTGTTGCTGCCCGCTTGCGAAACCATCCTCGCCAACTACCGGGCTGGCACGCGGTTCGGCATTGCCGCTGACGCCGACGGGCTGCTCGCTGGCGGGTCGTATCAGAC
>QNCB01000063.1 GCA_003644335.1 Planctomycetota bacterium
GCAGCTGGGCCAGGCCTGCGGGCGGTGGTGCGCGTCTCCGGGCCCGAGGCTGTCGCGATAGCCCAGGCGGTGTTCCGTTCAGCTGGGCCTGGGTTGGCGGAGCTTGGCGGGTTTCGAGCTGTCGCTGGGCGGGTGGTTTTGGCGGAGCATGATATCGAGACCCCAGCCCGGGCGTATCGGTTCGTCAGCCCGCGGAGCTACACGCGACAAGACCTTATAGAGCTGCACATCCCGGGCGGAGCTGCCCTGGCTGGGGCGTTGCTCGATGCTCTGATAGCCTGCGGAGCCAGGTTGGCTGAGGCTGGGGAGTTTACCGCGCGGGCGTTTTTCAGCGGACGGGTGGACCTCTCCCAGGCTGAGGCGGTGGCGGATATTATCTCAGCCAGCGACGAGTCGCACCTGCGGGCGTCGCTTTGCACTCTGGGCGGCGAGCTTCGCAAACTTTGCGAGACCCTGGCTTGCGAAATAGCTGAGGCTCTCGCTACGGTCGAAGCGTCGATAGACCTCGCGGAGGAACGCATCGAGCTGGCCTCGCCCGCCCGCCTGGCTGGTCAACTGCGGGACATCGCAGCTCGGCTGGGGCGCACAGCCCGCGGCGCGACCGACATGCCCGAGACTGCCTCCTTGCCCAGCGTAGCCATCGCGGGTGAGCCAAATGTCGGCAAGAGTTCGCTGCTAAACGCCCTGGCTATGACCGACCGGGCGATAACCTCAGCCCTGGCTGGGACGACACGTGATGTGCTAAGCGCCACGATGACGCTGCCCTGCGGCTCGGCTGTGAACCTGCTGGACGTAGCTGGTTTTACAGCTCCAACAGATTCGCTGGCAACGATGGCCCACGACGCAGCCAGCCAGGCTGTTGCGCAGGCGGATATGATATTGTTCGTCGCCCAGGCTGGGCGAAGCAAAACCCGGGCCGATGACGAGCTGCTCGAAAAACTCCGAGCGACCAACCGCTCCGTGCCCGTGGTGCTGCTGGCGAACAAAGCTGACCTCGTCGAAAAAAAAATCTCGCAACTCCAAGTCGACGACGAGACGATATATACATCAGCTGTTACGGGCGAAGGACTCGACGCGGTGCGACAAAAATTGACCAAGACGCTTCACCTGGCCTCGGCCAGGCCCGGCAGCGCGATGGGACTCCATGACCGACAACGACGCGCGATGCAACTGGCAGGCGAGGCTGCGATAGCAGCGGCGGAGCTTCTCGGCGGGGCTGACGAAATAGCTGACGTAGCAGAGCTGGTAGCGGTGGAACTTCGCGAAGCGTTGGGGCAACTGGGAACCATCAGCGGCGAGATAGTTACCGAAGATATCCTGGGGAAAATCTTCGCACGATTCTGTGTGGGAAAATAGAAAAAAACAGCAATAGGCAATAGGAAAAAAAGGCGATAGGAAAAGCGGTCCACGGATTACACGGATTAAAAAAAGATTACACGGGTTGTTTTTTTGATCAAAAAACAGCGGAACACGAATGACACGAATGAAAATGAATGGCACCCGGCAAAAAAACATGGGCGAGACGCCCATGCTACGAAAAAACTGGATTCCCGCTCCTCGATCGGGTCGAGGACAAGCTTCGCGGGAATGACAAAAAAAGAACTTCATGCTCTTTATGTCCTTCATGGTGAATTTTTGCATAGTTGTAAACGGTTGTTTTTATGAAACGAAAATGGATTATCATATTGGTCTGTAGCACAGTCGCCCTCGGCTGTGGTTTGTTGACGACAACCCTTGGCTGTGCGGAGGGCAAGGGGCTTTCCCCCGCGGAAAACTCCCCCAGCCCAGCCCGGGCGGGCGAGCCTGTTTATGTGCCGGAGGATTTCATCGCCTGTGTTATCGACGTCGGGCAGATAAAATATCTTGCTGACAAGCCCGGACATGACAGTTGGCAGACGCCAGCCCAGACCGCCAAGCTAGGCCGGGGCGACTGCGAAGATATTGCTATTTATTTTCAAGAACTGCTGCGACGGCGGGGCTACAAGTCCGAGGTGGTCTTTGGCTTGCGATTTCGATACTCGAAGGTTGGGCATTGCTGGGTCGAGGTGCTCCACGAGGGCAAGACCTACATCTGCGAGCCTAGGGGCAATGCTTTTATCCCGCGAGAGTCCCTGCCAGCCTGGCGATATATCCGGGCAGAGGATATTGACATCCTGAAGGAAAAAATTCGTCGATATCACACGCGCACAGGCGTATATGTGAACTCCAAATATGGCCAGGCCATCGAAGCGGAGGCCAAATAGCAGCACAAATTTGCAAAAGTTCTGCTGTATAATTTTGGTTGGCTGGTTACAATGTAGCGAGTGTGTTTCGGAATACAGCGGAAAGGATTCGCGAGCATGAACTTTGTGCGGGCAGGGAAGCCTGTGGAGATCGAATCGACGGAGTTCGCTCCCGGCCTGGCTGGTCGGGCGATTGTCCTGACGACCCTGGGCTTGTTGGCTTTGGGTGTCGTTGCGGTGAACTCGGCCACGGTTACGGTCGCCCAGCCGGGGCCTTGGTATGCTCGTGTCGATGTCCGCCACACTATCTTCGCCGTGGTCGCAGCGGGGGTGTTGGTGCTCGGGGGCAAGTTGGATTACCGCAAACTTTTCGGCGGCAAGGGACGGGTACCCGGGGTCGCGTTGGGCTTGTTGGAGTTGGCGATTGGGTTGGGATTGTTGGTCTTCGTGCCGGGCCTGGGCCATGCCGTCGGCGGGCGATATCGTTGGATTCGCATCGGGCCTAGGCAATTTTCCATCGGGTTTGGGCCTTCGGAGCTTATCAAGATTTCGCTGGTGATTTTCCTGGCAGCCTGGCTGGGGCGAGCGAAAACCAACGTCCGCAGTTTTTGGACTTTCGCCGGAGCGTTGGCTTGCATACTCGCCTCCGCTGCGGTGGTTATCACGCAGGATTTCGGCACAGCGGTGCTTATCTGCATAGCTGGATTCGTGGTGATGTTTCTCGCTGGCGTGCCCTGGTATTACCTGTTTACCATCGTTCCGCCGGGGGTGGGGGCGGGGTGGTATTTCATACTTGCCGCGCCGTACCGTCTGGGCAGAATCCAGGCTATGCTAGACCCGTGGTGCCACGCCAATCAATCCGCGTATCAGGGTCGCCAGTCGCTCCTGGCGATATTGGCAGGGGGGTGGACTGGCGTTGGCCTGGGCAAGGGCGTCCGCAAGCTGGGCTTTCTGCCGGAGGACAGCACCGATTTTATCTTCGCGAGTTTCTGCGAAGAGTGGGGCTTCCGCGGCGCAGCCATGCTGATAGTATTGTTGCTGATGTGGCTGATGTTTTGCAGAAAAGCTGCCGTCGGCGCGCCCGACCGGTTCGGACGAGTGCTGGCAGGCGGACTTGGCGCGACGATAATTATCCAGGCTATAGGGCATATTGCGGTCAACCTGGTGCTTCTGCCGACCACGGGCATATCCCTGCCGTTCGTCTCAGCTGGCGGAACAAGCCTGCTTATCATGGCGGGCGCTGCAGCACTGATAACATCCGTCGCAACAAAAGGCCAAGCCCCAGCGGAACTTGGCCAGAATTAGTTGACTGATGAATTGGTTGATTAGTCAACCAACTCCAGAGGTATGTCATGAATAGAAACACGTATATTTTCGCGGGCGGTGGGACTGGCGGGCATCTTTATCCGGGCTTGGCGGTGGCTGAGGCGCTCCAGGCTGTGGACCCAGCGGCGAATATCGTTTTCGCGTGCAGCAGGCGGACTATCGACAGGCGAATCCTCGAGCCGACCGGCTACGTTATCGTGCCCCAGCCCGTGTTGCCCCTGCCTGGCAATCCGCTGAAGCTCCCGCGGTTTCTCGCAGCCTGGCTGAGGTCGCAAAAGGTCGCCCGCGATCTCCTGGAAGACCTTCAGCCTCATGCCGTGCTGGGCCTGGGGGGCTTTGCAGCTGGGCCTGTCATCCACGCCTCAGCCAGGCGAGGCAGGCCTACCGCGATGCTGAATCCGGACATCGTGCCGGGCAAGGCTAATCGTTTTCTCGCCCGCCGGGTTGACGTTATTTTTACGCAGTTTGCCTCGACGAGTGATTGTTTTGCGCCGGAGCTTAGGCCTCGTGTTTCGACGGTTGGTTGTCCGGTCAGGCCGACACTGCTAGAGGGCAGCCGGGCTGAGGCGTTGGAGCATTTTCCCAGCCTCAAGCCAAGTCGAAAAACGCTGCTGATTTTTGGCGGCAGCAAGTTGGCAGAGTCTGTCACGCGGGCTGTTATCGCACTGGCGGACGATTTCTCGAGCCTGGCTGATGAGTGGCAGATGCTGTTTATCGTCGGGTCGAAAATGCTCGACCAGGCGAGGGATGCCTTTGCGGGCATGGCTATTGACGCGGAGATTTTGGAGTATTGTCAGCGGATGGACTTGGCCTGGGCTTTGGCGGACCTGGCTTTGTGCAGAGGCGGAGCTGGGACGGTGGCGGAGCTTTCAGCTACGGGCACCCCAGCGGTTGTCATGCCATACCCGCACCACAAGGATCGCCAGCAGTATCTCAACCCCGGCGAGCTTGTCCAGGCCCGGGCAGCGAAGGTAGTCGAAGACCGCTGCGACCAGGCCCTCAACGCCGAGGCACTGCGAGTGGAGCTGTTGCCGATTCTCCGCGACGCCGGGAGCCATGCTGCGATGCAGGCAGCCGCGAAAACAACTGCCAGGCCTCACGTGGCAAAAGACATCGCAGCATGGTTGATTAGTTGACAGGCTTGTTGAGTATGCCTTCACAGGATCAATTACCTCAGAAAAACCGGGCCCCTCGGGCATCACAAACTCCGGTAGCTGCATGCCGTCAGGTTACCACAAGTTTCCCAACATTCAGATCCGCCGGCTTCCCGCCAATATACGCTTCGTTCACAAAGCCCACCTGGACGGCATATGTCCCGGCAGGCGTTTCAGCGGGAATCCTCATCGTAAACGGCCCGAGATTTTCGCTCTGCCCGGCAGACCACCTCTGCGAAGCGGGAAGATCAAAATTTTCTCGTCGGTTTTACGCTTCGGCGAGGATGTCAGCCAGGATAGTGTCGGCGGTGAACAGGAACTCTCGTCCGATGCGGAGGTGCGTTGCGATTCGCTCGACTGCGCCCAGCGAAATGTACCGCAGGAAACTTTGCGGGAAAGTTTCCTGCGGCCCTTGGCCAAACCGCTCGGCGAAGCTCGCAATGTCCACACCCTCGACAAGTCGCAAGCCTAGCATGAGCGTCTCTGCCATCGCAGCTCGGCCTACGATTCGCTCGGTGTGGTGCGGCGGGGCTGTCCCTCGCTCGATGTGTTCGATGTAGCGGTGCAGGTTGGGCAGGTTGGTGCGTCTCTCGCCGGCGAGGTAGCTGCACGCGGCGGGGCCTATGCCAAGGTACTCGCGGTTCCGCCAATAGGTAAGGTTTTGCTCGCACTGGCGGGCGGGCTTGGCGAAGTTGGAAATTTCGTAATGCTCGAACCGGGCCTGGGCCAGGTGGTCTATCGCGCGGTAATACATTTCCCGCTGGGTCTCGTCGTCAACCTCCGCGACGCGCCCGGCCTGGCGGTCGTCGAACAGTTCCGTGCCCGGCTCGAAGCTCAGCGAGTAGCAGCTGACATGGCTTGGCCCGAGCGACAAGGCCTGGGCGAGGCTGTTCAGCCAGGATGATGCGGACTGGCCTGGGATGCCGTATATAAGGTCTAAACTGATATTCTCAATCCCCGCGCGACGAAGCATTTCGAAGGCTTGGCCTATCTGCCCCGGCTGATGACGCCTGCCCAGCAGCTTCAGTTGGCCCGCGTCAAACGACTGGGCACCCAGCGAAACCCGGTTAACTCCCGCTCCGCTCGCTACAGCTGCGATGGTGTTGTCCACCGTGGCGGGGTTAGCTTCGACGGTGAACTCCGTCAGGCCCGGCGAGGCAAGCTGGGCCAATGCCCCCAGCAATTTCTCCAGGGGTTTGGCACCCAGAGCGGTGGGCGTACCCCCGCCTACGAAAATACTCCGCAGCTCCTGGGCGAGGCTGTCTCGTCGCATCGCCAACTCGTCGAGCAGGGAGCTGACAACAAAATCGCCCTGGCCTGGCTTGGCGGGGAGGGAATAAAAATCGCAATAGCGACACTTGGACAGGCACAGCGGAACATGGACATACAACGCCCCGGCCCGGAGCGGTTGGTCGAGCGAGGAATCGCGAAATTTCTTCAGCTGATTTTTCTTGCAGTGCTTGCCCATAGCATTTATCCTGAGGGGTACCTTATACGATTATAATGTTTATTTCAGGGATAATTTAGCGACAGGAACAGACCTATGAAGGTAAACCTACTTATCTCGAAGACGAATGGTCAAAAGAAAGTCATCCCTCTGACCAAGGCAGCGACCACGCTAGGCCGGGGCAAAGAGTGCGACCTCCGCATTCCGCTGGACAGCTGCTCGCGGCAGCACTGCCAGATTACTATGCAGGAAAACGTGCTGCGGGTGAAAGACCTGGGCTCGTCCAACGGCACGTTCGTCAACAATCAACGTATTGAGGAGGCGGGCCTGGCTGCGGGGGACAGGCTGACCATAGGCCCGGTCGTCATGACGGTGCAGGTGGACGGCAAGCCCGCGGACTCGTTGGCCAGCAGCGACGAGATGGAGCTGGCGACGGGCGAGCTTATTCCATCCAAAACCGGTAGCGACATCGAAGCGCTCTCCGCGGCAGCTGGCGGTGAGGAAATGGACGAAGACCCAATCTCCGCACTGGAAGCCCTGGCTGAGAGCCAGGAAGACGAAGGGTAATTTTCCATCTTCCTCTCGTCTCCAGCGTACGATTCGCAGCCAGCGAGGCGTTGGCTTTTATCTTCGTTCCGTCCAACGCCACCTTGCCAAGCTTGACCAAACCAGCCTCGACGCACAGCCGCAAAACTTCGAGGAATAAGTTCTTGAGATTCGATTCGTTGTTTTTGCGGAAACGGCTGATAGTAGTGTGGTCGGGCGACTGATTGGCCGAGATGACCTTGTAGGCCACATCGGTCTGGCAATACTTTTCGATCCGTCGGCTGGATCGCTCGCCCGTGCGGTAAGCATACATCAACAGGCCGACCATCATCGACGGATTAAAAGCCGAGTTGCCAATGCCGTCCTGTCGA
>QNCB01000064.1 GCA_003644335.1 Planctomycetota bacterium
GGCGTGCCGATTCGCAGGTGATACGTCGGCCTGAGCGTCCGCGTGTCGAACTCGACCGACGCGTTATCGACCCGGCTGTGGTCTATCGCGTAGGCTTTGAGGATGGAAAAATGCGTGGACACCATGGCTCCGCAGCCTATGCGACGCAGCTCGTCCATCACAGCCTGGCCTATCGCGCCGCCCTCGTCGGGGTCTGTGCCGCTGCCCAGCTCGTCCAGCAGCACGAGCGTTTTTGGCGTGGCTCGGCTTAGGATATGCTTCAGCCTGGCGATGTGGGCACCGAAGGTACTGAGCGACTGCTCGAGCGATTGCTCGTCGCCGATGTCTATAAGGACGTCGTCGAAAACGGGCATGCGCGACCCCCGGCGGACGGGGATGTGCAGCCCAGCCTGGGCCATGGCTACCAGCAGGGCGACGGTTTTTAGCGTTACCGTCTTGCCGCCGGTGTTGCTGCCGGTGATTATGAGGACGTCGAAGTCGCTGCCCAGCCTGACGTCGATGGGGACGATGTGCTGCGGCTCGGCGTCCGGGGTTTGACTTGGCTTGGCGTCGTTGGCGGTTTTTTGGGCGAACTGCAATTCCAGCAGCGGATGGCGGGCCTGGAAAAACTCCAAGCCTGTGTTGTCTCGCGGCGCGTCGGATTTTTTGTGGGGGAAGTCGACAATCTCCGGGCAGGTCATGTTGAATTGATACGCGTATTGTGCCTTGGCCCCGAGCAGGTCGATCTTGGCCAGGGCAGCTAAGGCGAGATTTATCGCTTTTGTGCGGGTGTGTATTTTGACGCCCAGTTCGCTCAACAGCCTTTCTATTTCCATTCGCTCGTGGTCTCGCAGGTCTACCAGGTGGTTGTTCAGCTGGACAGACGCGTTTGGCTCGACGAAGACGGTTTGGCCTGAATGACTTTGGCGGTGCACCACGCCGGGCAGTCTGCCTCGGTTGTCCGCTCGGACGGGCAGGACGTATCGGTCGCTGTGGATGGTGATGTTGACGCTGGTGAGGAGTTTTTTGACAGCCGGGTTTCGCAGGTAGCTGTGCATGACGTCGTGAATTTCCGTCGTCGTTTTTGCGATGTCCCGCCGAAGTTTTCCCAGATGGGCAGAGGCGTCGTCGCGGACCGAGCCATCGGGGGCGACCACCGCGCGGATAGCCTGGACTTGCGAGGTGAAGTCAGCCAGGCGAGTTGTCATCGCGCGGAGTTGGTCAAGTTCGCTTGGCAGGTTGGCTAGGTATTCCCGCACGCTCGATACTGCTTGCAGGGTCGAAGCTATCTGCGAAAAATCTTCTCCGCTCGCGCCGCAGGGTGGCCTGGCCCGGTCAAGAGCGCCGGAGATATCAGCTACGCTACCGGTCGGCGGCAAGCCCGCGTCGCACAGAGCCTGGACCATCTGAGTAGTCTGCCCCAGCCAATTTCGCACGACGTCAGGCTTGGTGCTCGGGTTGATGCGCCTGGCCTGGCTCTTGCCAAGCGAACAGCGACAATAGCTCGCAAGTATCAGCCTAAGGGCGTCGAAGCCAATTTTTTCCAGTGTAAAAGCGTCCATAGCAGCGGGGGATTATACCACAGACCCCGAGCGAAAGTACGCGAGATTTATTTCGGATTTCGGAATTTGGATTTCAGATTGTTTCACAGCGGCTGTCTATCGATTTCGTCGGATAGCCATGGTGGCGTGGGCATCTTCCCATGCGTAACTTGGTCGCCATGCCACCTAGTCTGTAGTCTGTAGGTTGTGCAATTTGTCGCCTGGCCTGCAAAAAAAACAGCGGTGGCCGTCAACGAGACGGCCACCGCCAGAAAGGATGCAAGTTGTAAAATGTAGAAAAACAACTCACAGTGCAAGTTTCAGTCCACAGCTACCTGCCGTCAGCTATCAGTTTTTTTGCTTCTACTGATAACTGATAACTTTTTTTATTACTTCCGTTTGCGACGAACCAGCGTCAGCAGGCCGCCGAGGCACATCAGCGTAATCGTAGCCGGTTCTGGGACAGCTAGCGGGTCGGAAAAACTGACGAACGCCCATACGAACTGAGTGTCCTGCAGGCTCACGCCGGGCAGGTCGTAGGAGTTGATAATAAATTTACCGCTGCCGTCGGCTTCGTAGGTCAGGAAATTATCGTCCGGCGCGGTTATTCCCAGGGCCTCGGCTTCGTATGCAACGCTCAGCAGCAACATGCCCGTCTCCGGCGTCTCGCCGTTGACGATTAGTTCATACTCGCCATCGGTAATCCGTGTCATCGTAAAATCGCCGACGCTCTTGAAATGGCTGTCGCTGAATCCGTCGTATCGCCCGCCGATCAGATTCGGCGAATCGTACGAGAGATAGACGAAGCTGAAAGGGTCGTCCTCGCCCGTGGCTGCGAACTGGGCTGCATTGTCCTGCACGCGAACGTCCCAGCTGCCGTCAGCCAAAACCCCTGTGGATACGATATTGTCCTCGTTGGCTCCGCCAATTGCGAACAGCATTCCGTCGTTGACCGAGTGCACGCCGTTCATCGCAATCGTGTACCGTCCGGTGTCCACGCGGGTTACCTCGCTGGCCGCTACGCCATTGGCGGCGAACAGTGTGCCGTCGGCGTTGACGTGCGCGCTCTTCCAGCCGCCTGCGAACGGGAACCATGCCACGGCGGTGTTGATGTTGATTTCATTGGTACTATTATTGCCAAAACCGGCCTGCGTGGTGGACAGCGACATATAGCCGTCGCCGAACGCGTTTCGTGAAACTTCGACTGTGCCCTTTAGGCCGTCGCGGTCGTTTTGTGTAACCGTTGCCAGCAACACGCCCTCGCGTTGGTTCAGCGAGACCTGGCCCGCGATGGCTACGCGGACATCGCCCTCGTTGCCGCCCGGCGCTGCAATGCCCGGGTAGGCGTGTTGGGCGACGGTAACGCTGTTGTCTCCGTTATCGTTTGGATCGGTCGCCGAATTATTTACCAGGTTGCCCGCCACGACTCGCCGAAACGCAGCCATGCGGTGCTCGGTAACGTCGCTCATTGAAATGGCCTTGTCGAACAGGGCCAGCTCGGCGATGGAACCGTCGAAGCTGCGAGGCTCGCTGTGAAAACTGCTGCCGATTACAGCACCGTCGCTGCCGTCGAAATCCAGATGCGATCCGTTCCGGTCGGTGATAGCGACCAGCTCGCCGTCCACGTACAGTTTCAACTTATCGCCGTCTGCTGTGGCGGTTAGATGATACCACTGGTTCGCATTTACATCCTTGGTGTCCTCGGCAATCGTTCGCACGGCGTCGTTGCCGTTTTGGTGGGTAATAGTCCAACGCTTGGAAGTGCTATAGCCGCTTCCTTCGGGCGTGATGCCCATAATCACATCGTCGTTCCAGCCATCGCGGTCGTTGGAGAAGACCCGCTGAGAGTCGCTATCGCTGTCCGGGCGTACCCAGGTGGAGACGGACCAATTGCTCATGTCCGCGAATGGGCCTATGGTGGTCGAGTCGTTGCCGTCGTAGTCCGAGGCTTTGGAGCCTGAGCCGCTGTATGTGCCGTCCATCGCCGCGCCGCCCGTGCCGAGGTTTTCGACCGCATCGCCCGCGTCGGTTGTCTCCAGGCGATAGTGGGCTATTGGCGAGTCAGCCTGTACTGCCGCGGTGTAGCTTGCCTTAACCGGGCCGTCGACCAGGCCGATGTAAAAGTCCTGGGCGGCGTCGGTCAGGTAGTTGTCCAGGGTCGGGGAGTAACTGCGGACATGAACGGTTTCGTTGTCAGGCTGAACTTCATAGAGACGCATGTACGCGTTGTCCGGGTCGCCGCCAACCTCCGTGCCGGGTTGGAAGTTCTGAAGCCCCTGATGCGTAACCCCACCGTTGGGGTTGATAGCTGAGAATCGAGCCGTGCCGTCGCCGAGTACATGACCATTGAGCGTCAGTGCGAAATTATGCTTCGACACCATCTTGTCCCAAAGTTCCTGACCGTTGTTCACGCCAGCTGGGTCGGATGCCACGCCGTACGCTTCAGGCCGCCAGGACTGCGTGCTGCCGCGCAAGCCATCGTCGTAGCGGGTTTCATCGTTGTACATATACGCGTGTGTAACGAGAATGCCCGTGTGGTTGGCGTGGGCGTCCATAACCCCATCAGCCCAGTTAACCACGCTGTCGCGCGGGCCGAATTCCATGGTCAGAACAATCCAGTCGCGTCCGCCGGCATTGAATGTGTGGTACGAGTTATCGGTCTTGCCAGCTTCGTAGAACCCGCCGATGCTCGACTGCGTAGCGTAATTCGAGCCTGCACCAAAGTAAGCGGAATCGTTGAATAGCGAGTCTCGGGTGGTGGCATTGCCGCCCGGGCCATAGTCGTGGTTGCCCGGAGCTATCGCGTAGGGTACAAACCCGTCGAGTATGCTCATCGATGTCAGCGCCCTGCCCCACTCGGTCGCGTTGTTGTTCTGCGTAACATCGCCCAGATGCAAAACATACTGGATATTATGAGACGTGCGATTGTCCTTTATCCACTGGGTCTGGGCGGTGAAAGCCGCTGGGTAAGACTGCGACAGCGCCTGGGTGTCCGGCAGTACCGCGATGGTAAACGAACCGCTCGGCGGGGGCGTGCTACCAGCCAACACCACCGGCGACATCAACAACAAGGCTACCATACCAATTGCGAATACCCCAATATTTTTTCGTGTTTGTATCGTGTTTTCCATTTTCAAATTCTCCAGTCAGGCTCATTACAGACAGAAACTCCGCGACAAGTTGGCAGAGACCCTCTCGTGCCAGGCTCAGCGACCACTGCGGGTGCAGAATAGGCTCTTTTTGTGACACAACAACGGGATTAACAGGGAGCCAATTGCAAAACTATTCTGGAATGTAGCACAGTCGCCCTCGGCTGTGTTTAACTTGCTGTATTTCCAGCGTTTTTTTACATAACCTTCCCAGCCGAGGGCGGCTAGGCTACATTTTTGCAACTGGCTCCAGGGTTTTCTTACTAATCCTGCTATCCTGCCGATTAACACCCGCTCTTGACATACCCGCCATGAGACCCCATATTCCAGGCGCCTCGTGGCAGCTTGCTGCTGCGGGACAAACCCCTCGGTGGACCCTGCCGGGTTCGGCAGGGCCACCGAGGATAGCATCTCTTGCGAGATTACCCTACATAAATGGGGCCTTTACTTCTCTAGCGTTTGCGACGAACCAACGCCAACAGCCCGCCGATACCCAGCAAGCTCATCGTAGCCGGTTCGGGGACATACTCCACCGTCAACTCCGGGCGGAAGCTGAGTGTCGCGTTCTCTGCCGAGGCAACAACCAGGCCCTCGGTGTTTGAGCCGCCGCCACCAGCAACATCGGTGTCGGCAATAAACAGCAGTCCCGCGTTGTTCGCCTGGGTTCCGCTCCATTCCTGGATAAGCGACAGACGCAGGGCCGCATCACTCGCGGCCAGATTGACCGTATAGGTGGCACCAACGGTGGCGTCGAAACTAATCGACCCCAACAGCGTGGCGACATAGTCCGTACCGGCCGTACTGAGGCCCGCACTGCCAGCCCAATCAGTATCATCGTGAGACAGATGACTCCAATCGGCAGTACCAGCCAGATCTGGAGTCGAATCGCCAGTTCCCTCGACCCAGGCCGCATTGGCCGCGGCGATGCGGTAGATGTTGATGGTTCCTGAACCCTTGGTGGTAACACCACCATCTTCCTTGAGTTTCAGCGAGATACTGCTGACGCTGGTCGCACCGGAAATCACACCGCTGAGATCAAACCGCATCATCGGTCTGCCTATGCGGTTGGTTCCCGCAGGGCCATTGGCATAGGGATCGCCGGCGAAAAGGTAGGTACGGGCGCCGTAATTCCTATGAGTATTCCCAGCGCCGTCGGTCCAGAGACTGGTATCGTCCGTGCCGGCGTAAACGCCATTGCCATCGCCCTGATCGACGCCCTGCTGGACGGTAACCGTCGCCGCCTGGGCGGTTGCTGCAACGAGCAGCGATACTACACATACAGCTAACAACATTTTGGTCGCGTTTTTCATAATCAATCTCCCATATTAAACGCCACTCTTTTTCGGCATCGGGCCAATCCCGATACCTGTCTAACAACCTCCACAACGCCTCAGAATCTCAAAATCTCGGAATCTCGAAATGCTCAAAACAGCCTGGCTTTCCATCCTTTCCTTTGTTTCATGTTGCATTCGTCAATTCTCTGATTCCTCAACTCGTCAACATTGCTTCAGTATCCAAAAATTCATACTCATTCGTGCTGCCTGTTAAGTTGTCTCACCTTCGATAAGTTCACCGGTAACATAATGCGTTTCCACCGGGCCGTCGTAACCTTCGATTCTTCTCTTGAGCAGCCAGGCTGCCAGGCGGGCCTGCTCCTCGATATGGACATCCACCGCGGTCGGCCTGTCAATTGACCCATTGCCAATTCTCCGATAGCCTGACAAGAGCTTGATTTGCTCGGGCACTTTAATTCCGCCCTCACGCAGCGCCCGCAGAGCGCCTATCGCAGCCCCGTCGTCATGGAACATCAGCCAATCGCACCTGGACACCCTCGACAGCTCATTTTTCGTGAAATTGTACGAGTCGATCGAGTCATCCGGGTGTTCCGCCAGGGCTTGTGTGGAATCAGGCCTGAAAATATTTTCTTCCTGTATCTCGATACCCTGGCCATCAAAAATATAATTCAATTCATCCAGCAGGTTATCGTCGCCCGGGTCGTTGTCTCCCTTGGCTCCCAGAAAGACCCCCGGATTTCGACACCCGCCAGCCACGGCGCGAGCAGCCATCTTCCGAGCACTGTCCCGCCGAGCATGGCCTACATTATCGCAGTGCAGCCCCGGCCAACCACTGCCCATCAAAACCACGGGAATGCCGGAATTGGCAAGAATGCTTATGTCGATAGCATCCTTCACGCCCCTGAGCGGTGCGATATTACTCAAAATAACACCGCCCAGATCAGTATCCACAATATGCTCGATGATGCTTTTGTATTTCCGCAGGCTCAGCTGCGATGAATAAATGGAAACGCTGTAATCCTCATCGCTATGAAAAACACGGTCAAAACCTTCCGA
>QNCB01000065.1 GCA_003644335.1 Planctomycetota bacterium
GGTGGTCGTAAGTCTTTTATTTCGACCGCACCGTGGACTCTCCTGGCTCCGCCACGCGATTATGTCGCGGTAAAAAAAACAACGCCATCCCGCCCTGCTGTCTCTTCCAAGTTGCCAACTGGCGTGGGTGTCTGGCGGCCTTGCAAAAAAATAATGTCAACGCAAAAAATAGCGACACGAAAACCCGCCAAGAAACCTGTTGCCAAGCCATATCGGCCTGATTGGTCATGGTCGTCTTTGCCTCGCCTGCGTGGTCGATCGCGTAGCGGCAGGGCGTTTTCCGCCACAACCCCCTGGGCCAGGCAGAGTTCTTTGTCCCGGCGGGTTTCGGACGATGAATTACCTGTAACCAAAGTTCCCTTGCCCACCCTGCCTTCGCCGGAGCGTGTGGTGGCGTGCGAGCTTCGAGTCGTGCGGGTGGCTGACCGAAAGGTCATCCGCAGCGTCAGTGCCCTTGCCACCTGCGGCAACATAGGTTCCCTGGCCCGGGCGTTGGTGGGCGAATTGTCCCGGAGCGGTTCGGTTCCACGGGGAGCGTCGGTGGTGGCAGTGTCGCTGGGCAATCGCCAGGGTACCGCTCAGGGCGTGCTGCTGGCTGAGGCGATGACCGACAGCGTCGCCAGGGCATTGCGGCGCAGAAAGCAATTTCGATTTCTCAAACAGATTGACTTACGGGACATTCTCGGCGACGAGCAGAAGCTGGAATCGGCCAGCTGCGTTACTGCTCCCAAGTTGCGAGGCCTGATGCGCAACGCCCGCTATATTGTTGTTGGCGGCATTGCTATCTCTGAGCAGATAATCAGTTTCCCCGCAGTCTCCCACCAAAGCCAGGCTGAGCTTGTGGCTGCTAACTCTACGGATCAGGATGGCTGATTGTTATTGCGGATTGCGGAAAGGACGAAGGATGAAGGTTTTATTGGTAGGCGG
The DNA here is from genome assembly GCA_003644335.1 of Planctomycetota bacterium. The sequence continues at coordinate 928 of QNCB01000065.1, forward strand.
CGGGGGACGGGAACATGCCCTGGCGTGGAAACTCATGCAGTCGCCATTGTGCGAGAGGCTTTACGTCGCGCCGGGCAATCCGGGTATCGAAGCCGACGGCGGGCAGTGCGTGGATATCTCGGCTGAGGACAACGCAGCCCTGGTGAACTTCGCGCGGGAAAACGGCGCGGGCCTGGTGGTGGTAGGCCCGGAGATTCCCCTTGCCAATGGCCTGGGCGACGACGTGCGGGCTGCGGGAATTCTCTGCTTTGGCCCGACGAAACAAGGCGCCCGTATCGAGTCTGACAAAGCTTACGCCAAGACTCTCATGCAACACGTTTCCCTGCCGACCGCTGAGGCGAGAATTTTTACCGACTTCGAAGCTGCCAAGACGTACGTGCTATCTCGCGACCACGGCGTGGCGGTCAAGGCGTCGGGCCTGGCTGCGGGCAAGGGCGTTATCGTGTGTCCCGAGCCTTACCAAGCGGTCAAGCCACTCGAAGAAATCATGCGGGACAAAGTCTTTGGCCAGGCTGGTCAGACGGTTCTTATCGAGGAAATGCTCACTGGCCAGGAGGCGACCGTGCTTGCTCTGTGCGACGGGCGGAACATTTACCCCATGGAAGCCCTGCAGGATCACAAGCCAATCGGCGAGGGAGACACCGGCCCGAACACCGGCGGGATGGGTGCGTACAGCCCCGTGCCGATAGTTGACAGCAAGACCATGACCTACGTCGACCGCGAAATTCTCGTGCCGATAGTTGACGCGATGCGGCGGGACTTTGGCCGATACGAAGGCGTGCTGTACGTCGGGCTGATGTTCACCCCAGCGGGGCCTAAGGTTATCGAGTTCAACTGCCGATTTGGCGACCCGGAATGCCAGCCTTTGATGATGAGGCTAAAGAGCGACCTGCTCGAAGCTATGATAGCCACCGCGGAGCATCGGCTGGACGAGGTTACGCTCGAGTGGGACACGCGACCGGCGGTCTGCGTGGTGATGAGTTCAGCGGGGTATCCGGGGCCTTATAAAAAGGGCTTGGAGATAACCGGCGTGGAAGAAGCCGACGCTATGGACGACGTGAAAGTTTTCCATGCGGGCACAGCCTGGCAGGGCGACAAGCTGGTAACCGCAGGCGGCAGAGTGCTGGGGGTAACCGCCCTTGGCGACACCCTGGCCCAGGCTCAGGAGCAGGCATACGGCGCGCTGACGAAAATCAACTGGCAGGGAGCCTACTGGCGAAACGATATCGCAGACAAAGCCATCGAGAAGCAATAAACTTGTAGCACAGTCGCCCCCGGCTGTGGAAAAATGTAGCATCCCGATGTGTCGGAACCCCCGGCTGTGGCTTTTTTGTCATCCCCGCGCGAAAAAAAAAGAAAAAAAGAAAAAACAGGATTCCCGCTCCCCAATCGGGTCGAGGACAAGCTTCGCGGGAATGACAAAAAAAGAAGAAGAGAAAAATGGATTCCCCCTTACGGGAGAATGGACAAAGAAAACTCAAAAAAATGTGCAGTATTCGGTTCTCTGGTCGATATAATAGGGGGACATGCACCCGTTTTGTGCGGATGAAATGGGCGCGTTGCAGTTTTTTTGTGAACTAACAGTGAATTCCCCGGCTACCGGGCCAACAAGGATGATTAATGAGTCCCACAACAACAGGCAATGGCGGTAAGAGTGGCAAGGGTGTTACGGGCAAGAAGCGTGGCGGGTCGTCGTGCAGTTTCTGTAGCCGATCCAGCGAAGAGGTAGGCCCGATAGTCGAAGGCCCAAACGGCGTGCACATTTGCAGCAACTGCGTCGAGCTGTGCCACAATATCATCAAGCAGGAACAGCACCGCAACAGCGATGCTACCAGACCCACCCTCGGAGCGATACCCTCGCCGCGGAGTATCAAGGAATTTCTCGACGAGTACGTCATCGGCCAGGACCTGGCCAAGAAGGTGCTCGCGGTGGGCGTCCATAATCACTACAAACGTCTGGGGCATTCCGACCAGAAAGAACCGGACGATGTCGAGATAGAGAAGTCCAACGTTCTGCTCATAGGCCCGACGGGCTGCGGCAAGACGCTCCTGGCCCGGACGCTGGCCAGGGTGCTCAACGTGCCTTTTGCCATCGGCGACGCAACGACGCTCACCGAGGCTGGGTATGTCGGCGAGGACGTGGAAAACATTCTGCTCAAGCTTCTCCAGGCTGCGGACTACGACCTCGAAGCAGCCGAGCGGGGCATTATCTATATCGACGAGATCGACAAAATCGGCAGAACCACGCAGAATGTTTCGATTACCCGCGACGTCAGCGGCGAGGGCGTTCAGCAGTCGCTGCTGAAAATGCTCGAGGGCACCACCGCCAACATTCCGCCCCAGGGTGGCAGAAAGCATCCGGAGCAGCAATATATTCAGCTGGACACGTCCCAGATTCTTTTCATTTGTGGCGGGACGTTTACCGGGCTGGAAGATATTATTCGCAAAAGGCTAGGCCGACAGCTTATCGGGTTTGTCTCTGAGGACAGTCCGGACACCACACCCAAGGATCACGCCGAGACGCTTGCCAAAGTGCAGCCTGACGACTTGGTACATTTCGGGATGATCCCTGAAATGATAGGCCGACTGCCCGTGATTACCTCGTTGGCTCCGCTGGACGAGGACGCGATGATCCAGATTCTTACCGAGCCTAAAAACGCTCTGGTCCGGCAGTTCAGGCGGTTCTTTGAAATCGAGGATGCCCAGCTTGAGTTTTCCGATGGAGCTTTGCACGAAATTGCCCAAAAGGCTCTCAAGCGAGACGTCGGCGCCCGCGCGCTGCGGGCGGTTATCGAGGAGATTATGCTGGACCTGCTTTACGATCTGCCAGAGCACAAGGAGTCCGGAGCGGTGTACGAAATCACCGCTGACATGGTTACAGGCCAGACCGCCCCGACACTCTTCGCAGCTCACAAAACGAAAAAGAACAAAAAGAACTCCGCGTAGACAGTGGCTGGTTGACTGGTTAACTAATCAACCAGTCAACAGCACAGCGGTTGGGTTACTGAAAATCGGTCAGTTTGAGTATTTTAACATAGCCAGGTTTTTGCAGCAGCTTGACATTGGCTCCGACGCGAATTGAAAACGACTTGCGTTGGCGACAATTTCTTTCATTAAACCGTAGCCTGTGAACCCGGCATCTGCTATCAGCAATGCGTTTTCAGGCGGCATACAAAGCATATCTCGCAGATGCGTACGTTCGGCATCGGTATCTTTGCCTGTTCGCCAAGCCCGTGCCGACGTGCCACAACGTCGTAAGCCAAGCCTGCGGGCCAGTCTTTTCGACCGCCACAACCAAAGGCTTCCTCGTTCGCTGCGGTTCGAGGCAACTCCACACGCGACCTGTCAACAGCAAAAGCCCAAAAGCCTTCTCGCGTCCAATTTTCCTGCGATCTCTTTCAGCTGACACCGAAGATGCTCCGCCACAAGCCGCGGTAAATCTTCGCCAGCTGCGAGCAACCGCTTGATGAAACCTTTATACCACCCGCCAACCCACCAAGGTTCACGGCGTTGGGTGCACCCGACCTGGGCTGAAGAAAACCGTGAACGGTTACAATCCGTGAAATCCATGGACCTTGCTTTTACCGATAACTGATAACTTTTCACTGATATTTTCCTGCCTGCTCTGCCGATATATAGCTATGGAATGAATCCTTTTGCGAGGCGGTATCGTGAATGTGTTGAGAAAAACATCGGTTGTCTTCGCCAGCTTGTCCGAAGTTTTGGTCTTGGCTGTCGGCACAGCTATCCTGCTGTTCGTGTCCTGGGTAATACTTTAGAAACGCACAGGTGCGAAACAGATTCGGACGTCTAGCTGCTCTGGCAGGTGGCGATGATGTCGGGCAGTTCCAGAATGCTGCCGATGCGATAATCAGCTTGGCATTTGCCCAGGCCTTTTTTACCCGGGCTGCCCTTGAGAACCGTTGTCATGCCCATTCGCTTAGCTCCGACGATGTCCGCTCGCGGCGAGTCGCCCACGAAAACAGCTTGGCTTGGTTCTATGCCCGTCTTCCGCAAAGCTGTCTCGAAAACGCTCCTATGCGGCTTGCGTCGGCCTATCTCGCAGGAGTAGACCCGCACCGGCAGCAAGTCCAGCAGGTTTTCCTCCGCCAGGTGCCTGTCCAACGACTCGCCGGGGATGAACGTGTTTGACACGACCGCCAGCGACAAGCCCTGCTGGCGAAATTTCTCCAGCATCTCGACCAGGCCCGGCTCGGCTTGGGCGTGAAGGTGCAATGGCTCGTACCACTGCCAGCAGACTTCGAGAAGTTGCTCCTCGCTCAGTGAGATGCCCAGTTTTCGGTTGAGCTTGCCCAGCACGTCCTTGGCGTTGAACTCCCGCCCGGTGAGCATGCTGGCCACCACGTGCCAGCGGACAGCCATCATGTGTCGGCTGCGATATTTTCGGCTCGAAGGCAGGGCCTTGCCCAACCCGCGGATGTATTCGTAAGCCTGGGCGGAACCCCGCCGAAATAAATCCTGAAGGTTCACTCTGCCAAAGTCCAGCAGCGTGTCGCCGAGGTCAAAAAAAATGCCGTCAATTTTCCGCATCGTTTTCCTCTCCCGTTTCGGATGCCTGGGCTGCGACGTCGATATTTTCGTCCGTATTTATGCCCACCAGGTCACCGCTGAAAAGTTCCATAGCCTGGCGGACAGCTGGGTCAGCTAAGACCTTCTGCCGATCGGCGGTGCTCAACGTAGCTGAGACGGGCCGAGGCCCGGGGGCAGCTGGGGCACTGCTTGGCGGGGCCTGGCTAGGCGCCCGCTGTGGCGTTGGCTGTGAGGCTGGCGAAGCTATTGGCTGCCTGATCTGTGGCCTGGCTTGTGGCCTGGCTTGCTGGCTGGCTATGCTTTTTTTTTTTGGAAGTTTGCCCCAGCTCCGCCGGCGGATAGCTGTTCCAGTCTGTCAACCAGGCTGGACGGGTCGATGAATTTCTCCGCCATCGCCAGGCGAACCAGGGCAGCTTCGAGAAGAGCCCTGGCTACCGACGAGCCTCGGATATTCCGCGCGACGTTCTGCAAAATACCCACCGACTGGACAATCGTCGGGATGCTGAACTGTTTGGCGAGCTTGGCAACCTCCAGCCGTTGCGACTCGGGCAGTTCGATGAGCTGGCTGTCCGCTCCGCAACTGGCTGCGAGCATGATATTGCGGAAAATGTCGTTCAACGCTGAGACGATGCTCGTCAGCGTAATGCCCCCGTCAAGCACTTTGGACAGTTCTCCCAAAGCTCCGGCGCAGTTGCCGTCAGCTATATCGCGAACTATCGACAGCGTTATTTCGTCCGGCGGCGTGCCGAGGATTCGCACGACCTCCGCGTCGGTAACCTCTGTCCCGCCAGCCAAGAGCTGGTCCAACAAGCTCAAGCCATCACGCATAGAACCCGCAGCTGCCCGGGCTACGCGGTACAGCGCGTCAGCTTCAGCTCCGACGCCCTCAGCTTTGCAAATACTGCCGAGATGTTCCGCTATTTTCGCGGTGGAGATGTTGCGGAAATCGAACCGCTGACATCGACTTAGAATTGTAGCGGGGATTTTCCCGGCCTCGGTGGTGGCGAAGATAAACTTGACATGCTCGGGTGGCTCTTCGAGCGTCTTGAGCAACGCGTTGAAAGCCTCCTTCGTGAGCATGTGGACTTCGTCGATGTAGTAGACCTTGTAGCGACATCGGCTGGGCCTGAAAATAGCGTTGGCTCGCAGCTCGCGAATCTCGTCTATGCCCCGATTGGACGCACCGTCGATCTCGATAACGTCAACGTCGTCGCCCCGAGCGATAGCCTGGCAGGCGTCGCACTTGTTGCAGGGTTTGACCGTCGGGCTATCGGCGTTCTGGCAGTTCAGTGCCTTGGCGAGAATCCGGGCCATGGTGGTCTTGCCAACCCCGCGAGTACCCATAAACAGGTACGCATGAGCAACTCGGCCTGTCTTGATAGCATTGACCAAAGTCTGCGCAATAGGCTCCTGGCCGACGACCTCCTCAAAGGTCTCGCTGCGATACTTACGAGCTAATACAAGATAACCAGCCATTTTTTTGCACCGAAAAA
>QNCB01000066.1 GCA_003644335.1 Planctomycetota bacterium
AATCATGGCTATCGCCGCGGTGGTAACCTGGGTGGGCGTGCCGCTGGTGGGCTTTTTGCGATACATCTTCACCAGCACGGAACTCGCCCGCAGCAGGCCTCGGGCCTTGCTTAGCACAGCGGGTTTTCTGCTGGCGGTGTTTATCGTCATCGGCGGGCTGAAGTTCCCGCACCATGTTCGGGCCGAGGGTATCGTCGAGCCGGAGCGGGTGGCGGTAATCCATGCAGGCTCGAGTGGATTCGTCGTCCGGGCCAGGCCTTCTGGGGAAATCGTCGACGCCGGCGCGGTGCTTGTCGAATGCGAAAATCGCCAACTGCTGACCCGCCAGAAACATCTCCAAGCCCAGCGGGAGGAACTCCAGGCCCAGCGACGCATCGCCAGGCAGGAAGAGCAAGCTACCGTGCAGGTTTTCGACCGCAAAATAAAGCTGACGGACAGACAGCTAGCCCGGGCGAGCAAGGAACTGGCTGATCTGAAAATCCGCGCGCCGTTCCAAGGCTCTTGGCTGTCGCCGCAAACGGACCGCATGGGTGGGGCCTACCTTAAAAAGGGCGACTCGATCGGTATGGTTGCCGACCTGGGCCATATTCGAATTCGTGCAATCGCGTCTCAGCGAGTAGCTGGGCCTTTGGGCGTCGAGGGCAGCGGGGATGTGGAAATTCGCGTAAAGGGCCGGGCTGACCTCGAGCTGACGGGCAGGCTGGTCGAGATTTTCCCAGCTGGGACGAACCAGTTGTTTTCCCAGGCTCAGAGTTTCCAGGCCGGCGGTTCCGTGCAGACCGCCAGCGACGACCCCAAGGCGATGCGGTCAGCGGAGAAGTTTTTCGAGATTCGCGTGCAACCAGACCCGCAAGGCCTTGACAAAGTCCGCCTGCTGCAAGGCCAACGGGTCGATGTACGATTCACGCTGAAATCCAAGCCCCTGCTAGTGCAGTGGTGGCAGTCGCTGTCACAAATGGTGCAACAAAGATTCCAGATATAAACAAATCCGAAGCACGAAATTCGGTTTTTCAAAACGAAAAACAGCGAACCACGAATCCAGCACTTATTTGCCATGCTCATTATGGCCCTAGCAAATAAGTGCTGGATTCATGGTTCTTTTCCGTGAACGAGTCCCTTTTATGAACCACCTTGCGACGCGATACTAATCTTGGCTAACCCTAGCACAACCTGGCAGACGCTTTCGAGTCCGACGACACCCAAGCCCTTGCCCAAGGGTCTGGACGCCGCGTGGGATCGCGCTGCGGGGCTGGCTGTGCGGGCTAGTAAGAGTACTGCGAAGATTCTCGCCCGGGCTGATGGCATATTGGCTATGGAGAGCAAGTACCGCGACTTGACTGACGAAAAGCTCCGAGCCTCGGGCTTGGATATTCGCGAGCGATTTCGGCTTGGACGCGAAACGCCCGAAGATGTCGACCGGGCCTGTGCCATCGTGCGAGAAGTAGCCTGGCGACAACTGGGCCTGAAACCATTCGCTGCGCAGGTAGCTGGGGCCTTGGCGATGGAGGCTGGGTGCATCGCGGAGATGGCCACGGGCGAGGGCAAGACGCTCACAGCTACGATGCCAGCGACCCTGGGAGGCTGGCGTGGGCGAGGCTGTCATGTCATCACCGCCAACGACTACCTCGCCACGCGCGATGCGAAAAACATGCAAGCGGTCTACGGATTCTTCGGCCTGCGGTGCGCCGCTATCGACGCCGAGATGCCCCCGCCAGCCAGGGCTGAGGCATACCAGGCGGACATAACCTACTGCACAAATAAAGAGGTCGCTGCGGATTTCCTGCGAGATCGGCTGGCACTGGGGCGGCTGAAAAGTCTCCCCCAGGCACTGCTGTCGAAAATCGCCCAAGGCTCCGGAGCCCCCACGGACAAGCTCGTCCAGCGAGGCCTATTCTACGCTATCGTCGACGAGGTCGACTCGATTCTGATAGACGAAGCTGTAACGCCGCTGATAATATCAGGCCAGGCTCCCAACGCCGAGCAGGTCGAAGCCTTTCGGCAGTCCGCCAGGCTGGCTGGTCAGCTGGAGGAAAAAACGCATTACAAAGCTGACGCTCGGTACCATGAAATCGAGCTGACCCGCGCGGGCAGGGAACAGCTTGGCAAGCTGGCTTGCGGACTCGGCGGGATATGGGCTGGGGCGCGTCGGCGGGAGGAGCTTGTCGTCCAGGCCCTGACCGCGGAGGTCTTCTATCGCCAGGGCAAGCAGTATGTAATTCAGGAGGACAAGGTCGTCATCGTAGATGAGTTCACGGGCCGACTTATGCCGGACCGCGAGTGGCGCGACGGGCTGCACCAGGCGGTCTCGGCCAAGGAGGGTCTGGAGATCGAGCCGCCCAAGGACACCTACGCCCGCATCAGTTTTCAGCGGTTTTTCCGGCAGTATCGCAGGCTCTGCGGCATGACCGGCACGGCTGCGGAAGCCAGGGCGGAGTTCTGGCAAATCTACCACATGCCCGTTGTCGTGATACCCACCAACCGCCCGTGCATCCGCCAGCTTCAGCCTGACCGCGTCTTTGCCAACGCCCAGGCCAAGTGGGCTGCCATCGTCGAAGAAGTCCGCCGCCTGCACCAACTCGGCAGGCCCGTGCTGATAGGCACGCGGAGCGTCCAGGCCAGCGAACACCTGGGCCAGCTCCTCGGCGAGGCCCAGCTGGAGTGTCAGATTCTAAACGCCGTGCGACACGAAGCTGAAGCTCAGATTGTCGCCGGGGCTGGCAAGGGCGGGCGAATAACCGTCGCTACAAACATGGCTGGTCGAGGCACGGATATCAAACTCGGTCGCGGCGTAGCTGAGCTGGGCGGGCTGCATGTTATCGCTACCGAGCGGCACGAAGCTGGGCGAATAGACCGCCAACTATTTGGCCGATGCGCTCGCCAGGGCGACCCAGGCTCCGCACAAGCTCTGGTCAGCATGGAAGACGAACTCGTCGCGCGACATTGTCCGTCACTGTTAAAGCCCCTGCCTCGCCGAGCGAAACTCCTCGGCGGCGAGGTCTCCACCGCCTGGAACCGCAAGCTGTTCGACCTGGCCCAGCAAAAAGCCCAAAGGCTCGCACTGCGACAACGCAAAGGCGTCCTCAGCTCCGACGATTGGCTGGACGAATACCTGGGCTTCGCCGGCAGAGAAATGTAACCCGTAGCTTGGACATCTTGTCCATGTGTAGCGTGGGCGGGACGCCCATGTTTTTCTTTTTCTTCTTTTAGCTCCTACGGAGCTAAACATCGTACAATCGCGTTACCACAAAGATATCGCTCCTGTGGAGCTGTCTATCTCACCTACTGATTATGGGATGGCTGTGGAATTTATTGAAAAAGTGTGAACGGTTACCTGTTTTTCTTTCTTGTCATTCCCGCTTCCATATAAATGACAAATAAAATCCGTCAGCTTGAGTGTATAATGACTTTGAATAGCCCGTAGGTTATGCAACTTGTTGCATGGCAAAAAAACAAAAAGAATGAATTCCCGCTTGCGCGGGAATGACAAAGAAAAACAAAAAAGAAAAACAAAAAAGCATGGGCGAGACGCCCACGCTACCTTATGAACGAGCGTCAGAATATTTTGCAGCGGTTGCGTGTCCAGGCTGGTGAGCTACCCGCCTGCCCTGGGGTGTACCTGTTTAAGGACGCCGCGGGGGTCGTGCTGTATGTCGGCAAGGCCAAGAATCTGCGAAGCCGGGTGAGCAGCTATTTTCAGCTCGGCGCGAAGCTCTCCGAGTCGCGTGGGCCTCAGATATCAAAGATGATATCCACGCTCGTAGCTAAGCTTGACTACCTGCCGTGCAATAGCGAGGTCGACGCTTTGCTCCGCGAAAACAGGCTGATAAAAGACATTCAGCCGCGTTTCAACGAACGTCAAAAAGACGACAAGAGCTTCCCGTTCCTGCAAATCACGACCGACGAAGACTTCCCGCGCGTCGCTATTACGCGTCAGCCTCGCTCGCGCGGGGTCAAGCTGCTAGGCCCGTTCACCAGCCCCACCGAGCTGCGACGAGCACTGCCGCTGATGCAACGCGTGTTCAAATTCCGCACCTGCAAACTGGACATCAGCGACGCCGACCAGCGACGCAAACACTTCCGGCCTTGCTTGCTCCACAGCATCAAACAATGCTCCGCGCCGTGCGCCGAGCGTGTGTCTCGGGAAGACTACGCGGGGCAGATCCGACGCCTGAAAACTTTTCTGGAATCCAAAGGCCAAAAGCTCCGCAAGGAACTTCAACAGGAGATGGCCCAGGCTGCGGCGGAGCGTCAATACGAACGGGCGGCCGAGTTGCGGGACGAACTGGCTGCCCTGGAAGGCTTGCAAAAGCGAGGCCTGGCTGGGGAAGCGAAAGACCTGCAGCCTGAGCTTTTCTATGTGGACCCGGCGGAGGGATTGCAGCGGCTGGCGGAGGTACTCTCGCTGCCTGTCTCGCCTCGGATTATCGAAGGGCTGGATATCGCGCATCTTCAGGGGCAGGCCAGTTGCGGAACAGTGGTGTGCTTCATCGACGGCAAGCCGCTCAAGAGCAGGTATCGGCGGTACAAAATTAAAACCGCAGGCAATGACGACTATGCGAGCCTGGCTGAGGTCGGCCGCAGGCGATATCGACGGGCTGGAGCCAACGAGGAAATTTTTCCCGACATCATCCTGATCGACGGCGGGCCGGGGCAACTCTCCGCCGCCAGCCAGGCCTTTGGCTCGCTGGGTTGCGACCAGGCCGCGTTGGTGTCGCTGTCCAAAAAAGACGAACTGCTCCACACCCCAGGCCAGGCCGGGCCTATCAAACTCCCCCGCCGAGACCCCGCGCTACGCCTGCTCCAAAGCGTCCGCGACGAAGCCCACCGCTTTGCCCAACACTATCACCACATCCTCCGACAAAAAGCGGTACTAGGCAAGTAGGCAAATAGTTGGCCCCAAGGCTGCCCCGCGGGAAGCATATGGCCTAGACAGGCCACACCATCCAAGGCTTTTCAATTTACCGCGAGTTTTCTGCGAGGGTTTTCAGGTTGGGGTAAAATCGTCGCCAGGTCTGTTGGCGTTTTTTGTTGCGTGTCGGTTTTTTGCCTATGAGATACGCTCTGCAACGCCTGCCGAAGTATTTGCGAAAGGCCCGGGCACAGTCGTTGCTGGAGGTGACGACGGTTATCCGTCGAGGCTGACTTTTTCCCTGGACGAGAAATCTCCTGAGTGTCCTTGCGGTCCGGTTGTAGCTTGGCTCGTCAGCTATGTTGCAGATGCACGGCACGAGCGGATATTCCCGTCGCAGCTCTGCCCTGTCCTGTTCGAACAGGCTTAGTGGCCCGGGGTGCGCGAAGACCACGGCTCGGCCTGGCGAGAGGTTGTCCATCATGCGTTTGAACAGGCCGAACGAATTGTCAAGCCAACGCCTGGCGTCTCGGGCGTCGATGGCCAAGATGGCCTGGCCCGGCAGGGTGCAGACGACCAGGCCTTGCCTCTGTTGATATGCCAAAGGCCCGTATGGCATGCCTTTGAACATCGGCCTGATTACGCCCGGCTTAACTCCGCTGATTCTGGGCAAAACTCGCCAAAGTCCCAATTTGTCGGACTGCCAGCCTAGTTCCGGATTGCCCCGGCCTGGGACGGCGGTGAGTATCGAGCTGGCTATGACAGCTGTCTTGTCGTTGGTTCTGCCCGGCAGATATATCGACCGTTTGCCCTGCGAGGTTATCAGAATGTCGGGTACTGTTATCGTGGGGTTGGCGTTTTTCCATCTGTGGTCGATGGCTTTGCAGACGCTCCAGCTCCACCAGCCTGCAAAGGCTAGTACGCCCAGAAGAACCGCAGGCCTGAGGATGTTCGACAGATAAAATCCGCTGCGTCGGCGTCGTCGGTCGCGCTTGGCTGAGAGGTTCAGCGCGCCGCGGTAGGCGATAGCGACTGCGAATATAAGCCCAGCCGTCGCGCTGCCTATCGCGTGGGCTTCCCAGTCTGCCAGCTCCACGCCGCGGTTCGTGGTGAACTCTTTCTGCGCCAGCTCCGCCACCCCGCCAGCACAGGCAGCGACCACAAGCCCAGCTGCGCCAAGCCACCACCAGCGTCGGCTCATTATCCACACCACGACCATCGAGACAAGGAACCCCGCCAGGAAATGTTGACCGTTGTCTCTCAGGCCTGATGCCTTGCCCATCGCTCCCAGCAAGCCAGGGCTTCGCACGATCGCAACAAGTCCGCCCAAGGCAAGCACGCTGGCTAGCAGGAACCACGGCGACCTGGGCTTGTGAACGTTTCGGCCTAGGATAATAGGCCAGAACCCCCACACCGCCGCCAGAGCGACCACCTCTGCCGGGCTGAACAGCCCCCCCGGCGAGGCCAACCCAGCCGAGGCCAGGCAAGTCGCCAGAACCCACATCGCTGCGGACTTGAGCTTCTCCGGCGAGGCCTGTCGCACTCGTCGCAGTCCAGCTGCTGCTATGGACAGGGCGCCAAGGAGCACCAGCGACACTCCAACCGGGCCTGTCATCGCAGCCAGGACGCTCAGTCCGCCATCGCTGGCAGAGACCAGTGAAAAACCCTTTTCGCCCAGCCCGACGGGCCCAGCGGAGGCCAGCAATTTCGGCGAGATGCTCAAGCCTACTATCGACACGAAAATAACTGCGACGACGCCCGCCCGGGCGACATTACTCTCCAGCCTGGCTGAGATATACAGCAGGGCTGTGATGCCCACGCAGCATAGGAAGATTTTCAGACAAAGAGCGTCTGACATTATCACCAGCAGGCTGAAAGCTCCGACACCCACGACGAGCCTGAGCAACAATTTCAGCTTGGCTATCGGGCTGAGGTCGCTGAAGTGAAATTTTACGGAATCTCTGACCACAGCTCGCGTGAGTGGGAAAATCCATATGCAAACCCCGCTGGCTCCTATCAGCCAAATCGTCGCCACCCCAGGCCCCGGCGGGGTCAGGGCGACGGTTATGCTCCCGCCCAGCATCATCACCAGACCTAGCGCGTCGCG
>QNCB01000067.1 GCA_003644335.1 Planctomycetota bacterium
CCTCATACGCTTTGGCGAACCACTTCCCGATAAGCCGGAATTCCTTTTATATGGCCTGCTGACGGGGGTGACGGAAGCAATAAATGCATGTTTTTACCTTCGGAGGACCTGTTATGATTGAGCTTACGAAAAAATCGGGAAGTTTGAGTGTTTTTTGAAATTTCTTGTGTTTTTTTTGAGGGGGCTTTGCAGCCAAGGCACCGGGCGGAAATGACAAAAAAAAGAAACAAAAGAAAAACAGAAAAAACATGGGCAAGATGCCCATGCTACCATGGACGAGACGTCCATGCTACGTAATCAACTAACCAACCAATCAACTAACCAACTAATCAACCAGTCAACTGGATTCGGTTTACCTCGATCATGCCGGACTTGACGTCGAGGAAGGCTTGGCCTGCTCGCATGCCTACAGTGCCGAAGCCCGTGGCGGTGGACAGGAACGCGCGGAAGTCGCCCCGCACTTGTGGCGAGACGTAAAGCACCTTTTCGACCGCGTCGTAGCGGACGCCCGTTAGCCCCTGGAGCATGCCGTAGCTCGCCATGGCCCGGGCGTACCAGTAGCCACACTCATACTCGTTGAAGGGGTTGCGAACCCTGCCGTCATAGCGGTCGCGGCAGGCGCGGACAATCTCCAGCCCTTCCTCGACATGGCCCAGCGTCATCAGATGCGCCGCCACCTGATACTCGATGCCAGTCCAAACCTCGTTGCTGTAAATGAACGGCAGCGAAAGACTGCCACCCTTAGGCCAGGAGCACAGCAGCAGGCCGGCCTCGCTACCCAGGGCGTAGGTCGGCCTTTGCGGGTTGGCGTGGCTGGACAGGTCTCCGCGGAAGTTGTGCTTGTGAACGGCCAGCAGATGAGACTCGATCTTGTCCCGGTCGAGAATTTCGCCCAGCCCACAGACATCCGCGATCCACGCGCCAAGCACGCCGTCAGAGAGGCAGCCCTTGCCGTACTGATATTTCGGCCCTTCCTTCTGCAGCAAGGCTTTGGATTCCAGCGATTCGTACATCTTCGGATGAAGCCCCACAGCCTCCGTCGGGTCGCCCGCGCGAAGCCCTTTCCACATTACCTTCTGGATGAAATACTCGCCGTCGAAAAGTTCCGTCTCCAGATAGGCTAGACTTTTCTCAGCCAGCTGCTCGTACTCGCTGACGTCGTCTCCAATCGCGAGGCCTATTTCAATCGCAGCCCGTAGCGCGCCGAGATACATACTGGTGCACAACCCGTCCGGCCCCCAAAATTCGATGTCATAAGTATTATGGTGCGGCTCAACGACGGCACCGACACGCTCCGGGTCCCATGTCTCGATGCAATAGTCCAAGCTGCGCCGCACCATTGGCCACAGTTCGCCTGCCCATGCGGTATCCCCGCAAATTCGCCACTCGCGATAGACTCGCATAATGCTGCCTAGCTGGCCATCCGCTGCGGGCACTTTTTCCGCACCGTCGGTGGGCGGATCGGTCAGCCCGCTAATCGGCAAGCGAGCACGGAAGGCCTGGAACCCGTTGTCGCTCAGACACTCGTTGTATTCGGTTTCACGAATGGTTCTCTCTAAGGACGGGAACAGGTGCGGGAGAGCCTGGGCGTAGTTCCAGACATGTGTGCAGGTGCCATGGCAAGAGCCAGCTGAACCATCGCAGCCCTCCCACGCCCAGAAACGCCCGTCAGCCTGACGCAGACAAGTCGGAGATTTTAGAATCGTCAGGTTCGCAGCCACGGCTTCGACGACCTCGGCGGGGAGCGTCGTGTCGTAGAAACAGTCCGCAAAGGTTTCCGACGCCAGCCGCAGTCGGCCAAAATTCTCCTGCCAATAATTCATAACCTCATCAACGCTTGCAAATTTCGAGCTGTACCAGGGCTGATGCGTCGGCGAGGCTGCATCGCTGCACTTCTCGCTGCAACAATCCGCCGGCGGTGCGTGTCCCGCCGAAACGTTGCTCTTGGGCACATACCAGCCCAGCTGAAGTTTAATGGTTTTCTCGCCGTTTGGCGGAAGTGTAAACGGCACGAAAATACTGCCGCCGGGGCTGGGCTTGCTCTCGGTAACAGGCTGCTGTTCGACAATCTCGCCAGCGGCAACCGATTTCCAGACCATCGTTAACGAGTCAAAACTTCCACCCCGAAACCAGGCGCAATTGACCTTTGCTGCAGCATCGTCAACCGCCGCACAGAATGAGCCTTCTTTCCACGGCTCTTTGTCGTCGGCGGGCTGATAAAATTCGAAACCGCCATCAGCTGCTTTAACCACCGGCGGATTCTTTTCGTCCGTGCCCATAAAATTTTTAGCGTTGAAAGAATAGATAGCTTCAATTGGCCGATCGGTTTTGTTGACAAAATAAAACTCCAACGCTGCAACCGGCAGCGAGCTGTCATCAGGCTCGGGCGGCGTAAATGGACTCCAGCCGGTGATTTCCACGGCAACGGGCAAGGCCTCGTCGCAAAGCGAAACGGTTCCAAATGGAAAACGCGAAGAGAAGCTCGTCTGCCCAAAGCGCGGCAAGCCATAGGTTCTGCTGCCGCCACCGCCGCCAGGGCCTCCCACGCTCATGATTTTCCAATCAGGAACAACTCCTTCAAGCACCCTGGCTATGTCGCCGCCATCTTCAGCCGCACCCTTGACGTAAAGAGCGGAAAACATCTGCGGTTCATTGTGAACATCCGGCTGATTAAACAGGGACACATGCGACAAGGCCCCGCTGCCCTCCAGGCAGACCATTCCCGCCCCGATACCGCCAAGGGGAAAAGCCACCCGGTTAAGATTCTCGCCTTCGTATTTGGCGTTATATCGTCGTTGCTGCATTTTAATTCTCCATGTTGTTTACTATTTTTTCGGAGACATTTTTATTATGACCGGGTAATCGGGGATTACCACATCTTTCAAAATGGTCTTGCCGTCTTTGGTCGAGGCATTCACCTTGAAGCTCTTGCCAGTCATTATATCAACGCCGGTAAAGCCCGCGTAATCGGTCATATCCAGCGTAACCGTGGACATCAGATCCTGGCGGTCGGAGGCTCGCACTGCGTTCCACAGAACGAGTAGCACCTCGCCGGTGTCGGCATTCTTGAAGAGATATTTTTCAACCCGATTGAGCGACTGAATCTCCTGGCCATCCCAAACCATGGACGGCTCGATATACTTCCAGTTCTTACTGTCGAGATACCGGTCAGGATTGGCTGTTACCGCAAAGCCATTCTTGAACAGCTTGACCGGATCGCTGAAGAGTGCGCACATCCGCTGAACCACATAGAAAGCGGGCTTGGGTTCGTAATTCTGGCTTTTGCGTTTAATCATGCCAAAATGACCTTCAGGGTGTTTATTGACACCGATACTGTCATCATGAAAATCATACTGGATGGCAGCCTTAACTTCGCCCACCAGGTGCAGAAACCAGTACCTGGCAAGATATTTCGCCTGCGCTTCATAGGAAAACGCCTCATAGACTGTATCGCCGCCTTTCGGAGAACCCAGCGTGCGGTAGAATGTCGTATATCCGAACTCATTGATATAAATATCTGTACTCTTCATGCCGACGGCTTTCATCTTCTCTCTCAACCGTCTCAGGATTGACAGATAGGTATGATCGTCATCCGCTGCGTCAATACCATCGCGCTCCTTGATAACCGCGCCGCCATAGGGTTGAACTTCCGGCGGGAGCTTGAAGGGATAGGGATGAAGAAGTAGAGCATCCACAAGCTCTATGCCGCCTTTTTCTTTCAGGATATCCAGGAAGTGATGGTTGACCGGCGCGACGCAACTGCCGGCGATGATGATGGCATCCGGGTCAACCGCCTTGACGGCTTTGGCTCCGACGATGGTCAGTTCGGCATATTTTCGCAACCAAACGGTATCGGTTCCCTCTTTGGCGTTCCAACTGCCGCCGTTCTTGACACGCTTCCGGAAATTGTTCGTCGGCTCGTTCCACATTTTCCAGACCTTGACCTTGCCTTTGAGAGATTTGGCGACGAAGCTACAATAATTAGCATAGCCTCTTTTGAACGCTTCAAAATCTTCAGTGGGATAAAGCTTATAGGGTGGGCAATCCAGCGTTACGATTACATTGAGTCCGCGAGCAACCGCATCGTCGATGAATTTCTTTGTGTGCGGGAACTTTTCGTCCGGCATTTTCAAAACGCCTTTTTCGCGTTCAATCTGACTCCACGGACAGCCTTCGGCAATCCATTTGAAACCGGCGTTTTCAATCAGCGGCAAAACTTCCTTGTACTTCCAACTCTGGACAAAATGAACCTGTGTTCCAAAAATAGACCCGCTGATTTCCTTGGAAGTTTTCAGCTTGATAGCTTCTTCCGCGCTAACGGTTCCGACGCAAAAACACGCCACGCCAACAATCACCATAAGTCTCGATATTTGCCTCTTCATAACCTGTTCTCCTGTAACTGTGATGTTTGATTTCTATGACTCTACTTGAGCCAATTGCAAAACTATTCTGGAATGTAGCACAGTCGCCCTCGGCTGTGTTTAACTTGCTATATTTCCAGTGTTTTTTTACATGACCTTCCCAGCCGAGGGCGGCTAGGCTACATTTTTGCAATAGGCTCTACTTGTCCCAGCATTACTCTTTATGTAAAAAAAGGTGGCCGTCCACAAGACGACCACCCGGAAAGGAGGTGCAAGCTGAAAAATTTATCAACTTACATACAGCCATGAAACACATAGCTGAACTGATCAGGATAAAATCAGCCCATGTTGAAGATGCTATAAGATGAAAAAACTCTCTCGCAGAGGCGCCGAGTCCGCAGAGAAAAGATTTTTGATTTTATCTTTCCTCTGCGTCCTCTGCGACTCTGCGAGAGATAAATCTCTACAAACAGCTATCTCGCAGAGACGCTGAGTCCGCAGAGAAAAGATTTTTGATTTTATCTTTCCTCTGCGTCCTCTGCGACTCTGCGAGAGATAAATCTTTACTTCCGACGCCTGCGAACCAACGCCAACAGGCCACCGATGCCCAGCAAGGTCATCGTGGCTGGCTCGGGAACGACGATGAAACCGCCGATGCCCGCTTCCGAACGATTATTGGCCGTCTCCACCTTGATCACATCGCCTTGGGCCAGGCCGGTGATGTCAAACCAATAGACATCAATCGAGTCGTTGTTGGTTGTCAAACCGGTTACGGACGCCGAATTCGAACCAATTGTCAGCTTGACATCATCGGCGGCGTAGAGACCGCTACTGTCAGCTGTATCCAGGACAACACCAAGACGGATATCAGCCTGGAACCCAGCTCCTACTGTGAGGTTGCCGAGATGACGAAGAGCTCCGTTCGAGTTTGTGGCAAAACCCATACCGGTATCGATATCGAAGTTGCCGCCACTGTAATCATCCTTGGCGTTCTTGGCATAGTTGCTCCAGTTGCCCGCGTGGCCGGCATGGGCACCGGCGCTGAACGTAAGCCAACTGGAGTCGAAGATGCCCTTCTCACGAATATTCGTCGTGATGGGAGTCTTGTTTCCCGAGCCATCGGTCGTGTTGAAGAACAGCGTTCCGATTGCGTCGGCTTCTCCCAAGGCTGAGCCCCGCAGGTCCGCGTTGGTGTGGCCCAGATTCAGGTCATTGCCGTTCTGCGTAATTGTAGCCGCTTGAACGGTTGCTGCAACGAGCAACACTGCTAGCATTACCATCAACTTCTTCATCGTACACCTGTCTTTCTGCCCTCTCATGGGCAAACACTTTCGCCCGCCAGCACACCTGGCGAGACCTTCCGATAATTTTGCAGGCCTCTTTCTCACCCGCATCTTCACTTATGATAGAGCAACTTGCGATTTTGCACAATGCACTTTTGCCTCTAATTGTTGCATTTTTAATATAAGGTTTTTTGCGACAAAAAAAGCGACGCGAGTTTTGGCAAACCTCTTTTTTCGCTTGCATCTTTGCTCATAGTAGAGTAATTTATCGCCAGGCACAATGCGCTTTTGCAACTAATTGTTGCACTTTTAATTCGAGGTGATGATATGTGGAAAAGCAGGAAAAGTCTTGTCGAGCTTAGCGGGAACCTTAGGCTGATTGTTTCGCACGCCAGATATGGCAAGGCCAATTTCCACGGGTCAAACACTCATCCGCACAACCGTATTTATATTGTCGAGAAGACAAAATCGCCGGACAAAAGTTATATCGCCAACCTCTCAGCCTCGCCTGGCCAAAAGGTTATTCTCCGCCCGGGGCATGTTTATTTTATGCCCAAGGATCAGACGGTGGAGTGGAACTTCACCCCCGGCGTTACGTTTGTGGCGTTTCATTTCGGGCTGGAGATTTTTCGCGGGATAGACCTGTTCGACGGCGATTCGGAGTTTATCGAGCGTCCGGTTAGCGAAGATTTTACCCGCGAGGCACGGGAGCTGATGGAAAGCTCCGACGACCTGGGCCATGCCGTTCGGCTGCACGGAATGATATATTCCCTGAGCGGCATGTTTACAGACAAGACGATGAAGGCCGTCGAGCAGGCTCGGGAGCTAATGCGGGAATACGCGCCGATTATTCATTACATCGAAGAGAAGTGCGACGCCCAAACCACGGTCGCTGAGCTGGTGGACCACTTTGGCATGACCCGCAACTCGCTGTCGAAGGGCTTTGCCCAAACTGTCGGCGTGCCTCTGAAAACATTCATGACCCGCTGCCTGTTGCGCAAGGTAACACAGCAGCTGCTCACCACCGGGCTGGACAGCAAGCAAATCGCAGAGGAGCTTGGATTCAGCAGCGAATACTATTTTTGTCGCTTCTTCAAAAAACACACCGGCATGACCCCCAAAGCCTACCGCAGCGACATTTTGCACTAGCGGGAATGACAAAGAGATAAAGTTATCAGTTGTCCCAGCACTTATTTGCGAAATTTTATGGCTGGGCAGTATGGTTATTAACCTACCAACTGCTCAGAAACATGGCAAATAAGTGCTGGGTCAGTTATCAGTAAAAGCAAAA
>QNCB01000068.1 GCA_003644335.1 Planctomycetota bacterium
ACCCGCCCGAGTCGCTCAGAGCGATAACCGTGCCGCCGAGTTCCTCGACTTTTTGCGTAGCATAGATAGCGACGTTTCCGCTGCCGGAGACGACGACCTTCTTGCCCTTCCAGTCGGTGTTCATGTCCTGGAGTTGGCGGGTGGCGTAGTAGACCAGACCATAGCCTGTCGCCTCGGTGCGGACGAGACTGCCGCCCCACCCAATGCCCTTGCCGGTCAGTATGCCGACGAAGCTGTTGGTGAGCTTCTTATACTGGCCAAACATGTAGCCAATCTCCCGACCGCCCACGCCGATATCGCCAGCCGGCACGTCAGTGTCAGGCCCGATATGGCGGAACAGTTCGCTCATGAAACTCTGGCAGAACCGCATAACTTCGTTGTCGCTCTTGCCCTTGGGGTCGAAGTCGCTCCCGCCCTTGCCGCCACCGATTGGCGTGGTCGTCAGAGCGTTTTTGAAAATCTGCTCGAAGCCCAGGAACTTTACGATGCCCAGGTAAACCGACGGGTGAAATCGCAAGCCACCCTTATACGGGCCGATCGCGCTGTTGAACTCGACGCGAAAGCCGCGGTTAATTTGCACCTCGCCCTTGTCGTCCATCCACGGCACACGGAAAACAATTTGGCGTTCAGGCTCAATCAGCCTCTCGACGATCTTCGCCTTGGTGAAATCAGCCTTCTTGGCAACGACGACCGCGACGGACTCGACGACCTCGCGGACAGCCTGGTGAAACTCCGACTCGCCCGGATTGCGAGCTACCACTGTTGCCATAATATCGTCTACGCATGCATTTGACATTTTGATTCTCCACTAATTCAACACCTCGACGCATGCCGACCGACCGTGTCAGCCCATACCATGCGAACGACAAAATTGTTAAAAGCCCGCCGCAACATCCAACGGAAGAAGCTATTGTACTATTAGCAAAAAGAAAGTCAAGACATAATAGTATTAAATTTTCTAATAGTTAAAAAAACGATATCTAATACAGGCCGGTGCGTAGATTTGGTGCCGTGGTTGCCTACCCCCTATTGCCTATACCGTCAAGAGTCCACGGATTACACAGATTAAAAACAGATTACACGGATTTTCTTGGTTAAAAAAAATCCGTGTAATCCATGGACTGCTTTTGCCTATTTCCCTATTCTCTATGCAAACGGGTTGGTTGTGTTTATAATTGTGCCGCTGGTTTTTTTTGGCCAGGCTTAGCGGAAAAAGTATGAGACCGATTTTAACGGACAGGATGGCGGTAATCAGCGTCGTAGGCGGGCTGGTTCTTTGGATATGCTGCCTGGGCGTGTTGTGGGGCTGGGCGTATGACGCCTCTGGAGCCATGGCCTTGCGGACGACGCTGGCGATTTTCGTAGCGTGTTGGCTTTGCATGTCTCGGCGGGGTTGGCTTATCCGCCAAGGGCGCCGGGCCTTGGTTGCGATGGGGCTGGAGCATAAAATCCCGCTCGACGACGCCCTGGCTGAGCGGCTTGGCTCGTCGCGCGAGGACGTCAACAAGCGAATGACCATCCTGGCCTCAGCGGCGGTTTTGGCTGTGGCGTGTTTCGTTTTTGCCACGGTCTGGATACTCGCAGCCGCTGCCATCGCAGCGATGATAGGCCAATGTTTCCTGCTGAGCGACTGGGTGTGGAAGCTCATCGAGTGGGTCGCCCTGCTGGCTGGGGCCTTGCCCGTGGCGTTGGGCCTGGCTGGGGTTTGCTTCGCGGTCAAGGTCGTGCGAGAGTCCGGCGGGCGAGATATCTTCGGAGCGGGCTATCGAGATTGGCTATGGGGCGTAGCTGTGGGGGTGGCTGGCTTTGCGGTCAGCTGGTGGTTCGGAGCGAACCTTATATACCTGGTTTTTTCCGTAGCGTTCGGCATTTTGGTAATGGCGGTAACCGCGATTTCGCGCGTCGACCTGGCGACGCATCCCCGCAAAAAACTCCTGCCCTTCGGCCCGCCACCCAAAAGAAGCTCCGCTGTCATAGCCAGCACATACGCCGGAGCTATGCTCGTGCTGATGCTCCAAACGCGACTGCTGGGCGACATCTTCAGCCTGAGCCTGACGCGACGATTGCTGTGGGTTTTCCTTGCCATCTCGCTGCTGACATATTTCCTGGGCCGATTCGCGCGCAAGTCCAAACCGCCATCACGCAGACAAACCGCCGGGGCTGTGATAGGACTCGCCGCGGGCTTGCTCGCACAATCGGCGGAGTGGATTTTCTGCCTTGGTCAAGCCAGCGGAACCTCTGTGCCGGTAGCTCTGGGCGTGGCTACGCAAATTCCCATGGCCGCTCTTGCGGCGATGGTGATTTCATATCAACGACGCAACTTCGCGCAACTTGGCGGCTCAGCCGGGGCGTACTTCACCGCCATGGCGGGAGGCCTGGCCTGGGCGGTGGCGGTTTTCATGCTGCTGGGGTCGATATCCTGGGGGTGGGTGCTGCTGATAGTCCTGCTGGCAGGCGGCGTGATAGCGGGCGGCCTGGACGGGGCGCGGCAGGCAAGCGAAAAACCCGTGCGGATACAATGGCTCGTATTTTCCGGGCTGCTTTGCGTAGCGATGGTCGTATCTTTGGGCGTTGCGATAGGCAGGGCTGGCGAGGTAGTTGGGACGGTCAGGCCCGGGGCGTGGTTAAGCGCGATGTGCGACGTCAGCCGAGGCGGCAGGCGGTTTTCTCAGCGAGGCGTGCTGCCGGGCGACAAGGCGTTGCAGAGCGAGGTGGTTACCGACTGCCTGGCTGGGGTGTTCGAGCGTCGCAAGGGCCGATGGTGGGTCGCAGCCAGTGCAGCTGGGGACTTGCCCGCGCGCGACAGGCTGGCTGGGCTTGACGAAGACGTCGACGAGTGGTCGCTGCAAAACAGGCCTAGTATCTGGACGCGGATATACACCGCCGGCGCCAATCCTCAGCCGCCGTCGGTAGCTCGCCGGGCCAAGCGTTGGCCGCCGTTGAGCTACTCCGACCCGAACTATTTTCGCTATGCCAGGCTGAACTTCGTAGCTGATATCGGGTGCGATTTTTATGACGGGGTTTTCCTGGCTCCGCTGCGGGCCGATCATCCCCAAGCCTGGCGGTGCTACAACGACCGCATACTCCGGCGGTGTCGCAGGCTGACCGAGGGGGCGTATCTCGAATGGGTGCCCGAGCTGGGCAAGCACGTTCCCAGGCAAACGTCAGGCCTGGTCGCCTTGCGGACGCAGGTAGCCCCGGGACATGTTCGACGGGCGCTGAGCGTAGCCCGGACGTACTATAACGTAGTAGGCTCGGGTTGGGCGGTGGTGGCCTTCAGGCCTGGCTTGGCGGGCATGGACATGCTGTTGCTCGGGCCTGACGAAGCGTTGGCTGGCGCGGGCCATGATGACATTTTGGCGTTTCTGCGCGAGACGGCAAGCCGATCGCCGGGGCGGGTGTATCTCGTGCCGATTCAGGAACTCTGGGCGGTCTATGTGGGTGTCGAGCCGATATACCTGTTCAGCCCGCCAGGGGAAAGGCTCGACGACACGCCCAAGCTCAAAGGCCTACGAAAATACCTGGACAAGGCAACCTTCCGACAGCGAAACTAGCCCGGTGCCAACCATAACACCAGGCGATCAAAATCGAAATCGGTATTGAAATCGATCGCGATACCAATTTCGATACCGATAACAATTTTGAGTCTGGCTGTAGGTCATGCGACTTGTCGCATGGCAGAAAAGGGGAAAAAATATGGGCGAGACGCCCATGCTACATATCGCCCCGGGTGCCGTGGTTGCGGTTTTCGCGACCACGCTTGATGAATCGCAGTCCCCATGGCTACTCCGCAAACAGTCGCGGTGTAGCCAAGCCACCCAACCTGCGATTGATTTTAGCACATTGCGGCGAAGCTCAAGAGGACCAGAAGGATCATCTTCAACTTTCTTCGCGGGATGCCTAGTATTTCTATCATGGTTTCCTCCTTGCCTCCGAGGCAAGCAAACCTCCAACTCCACTGAATCTATTCTACCACACTATTGGATTTTTGACAAGTAGGCAAATAGGCAAATAGGTAAAAGGGCAGAACACGAATTACACGAATGGAACACGAATGTCGCGAATGTGTTTTGAGATAAAAAAAGGAGAAACACGGGCGGGAGGCCCATGCTACGTGGTATCCGATCCGCAATCCGAAATTCAACTGCTTTACAAACCTTTTGGCTTTGAGACACTCTTACAGTATACTGAGCTAGGTTTTGGGTCGCGTTTTCGGGTAGACCCGCGATTGGCCAGAATGTCAGGTAAGCCCGAGGCCTGGCTGGGTGAGGTGATTATGAATATGCTGAAACGACGATACGTGCTGACGGTTTTGGTTTTGGGGATGGCTTTGTTATTGGGCGAGTCTCTTGCCCGTGCCGCGGTGGCGAGCAAGGCTGCAAAGGCCAAGGCTGCAAAGGCTGCCAAGGAAGACAAGAGCAGGAAGTTGGATTTGTGGGAGCGCGCAGCTGCGGTTTACAAAACCGCTTCGGACGTCTATCGTCTGGGCGACTGGAAAAAGGCTTCGCCAGCCCTGGCGGGGTTTATCAAGCAGTATCCCACCAGCGAGACCATACCCCTGGCGATGCTGCAGTTGGCGGACTGTCAGTTCCGCATGGGCGACGCGGTCGGGGGCGACAAGACTCTGGATGAGTGTATCAAGAAATTTCCCGCAGCCAAGACCGCGTTCTACGCGTATAGCTATAGGCTTCATCGGCAGATGGGCAAGAAGAAATACGACGACTTTTTCAAGACGTATCAGAGCCTGATAAAACTCATGGGCCAGGCTCCGATGAGCCTGCACCCCAGGCTGGACTGGCGAAACAGCGGAGACTACTACTGGCGATTCGGCAACGTAACGGTACATTGGCCCTACAAAAGGCGATTGGGATACTCTCTCAATTTCGCGCCGACGAACTATGGCTGGGCCGGCCATCTGCTGAAAATCGGCAATAATCCCAAGCGGGCAGCCAAGCTGTTGCGAATACTAGGCCCGACGCTGAAGAAGGTCGGCAAGGATCTGCCCATCGGGTGGAAGTACGTTCATATTATGTTGTTGAGAAATGCTGACAAGGGCCGAACTGCTGATGTCCAGTACAAAAAATATCTCGCGCAATGGCCTAAGGGCGACCCCAGACGCATGGGGCTGATGCTGTTCGAAGCTCAGTGGGCACAGGCCCAGTCTACCTCCTCCGGACCCAGACCGAAACCCGCCAAGGGCCAACCCCGCGACAAAAACGCCCCGCCTGACTATCGCAAACGGGCGGACGATATCTACGCGGCCCTCATCAAGGCATATCCCGCGTGGGACACACTGGGCGCCAGGCTGCCGAGTAGAATAAACTACCTGCTGCGGCAACGTCGATACGACGAATTTGCGACCCTGGCCCAGTGGTACCTCGACAAATATCCCGCGGGCTCATGGCGTAACACGTGCGTGAACCTCTGGATAAAACTCGCTCGTACAAAAGCTGCGATGGGCGACGCCAGCCAGATTCCCGCGGTAATCAAGATGTTGGAGGAGGAGGCTAAGACCTATCCGCTCAACCCCCAGGCTATGCGGTCGAACATCGTCCGCCGAGTCGATCTGTACATGGCTATAAAGCAGGCGGACAAGGCCCTGGCTACGGCGAAATTGTTGACGGACCCGAAACTCTGGTCAGCGGAAACTTTCGGGCAGATAAAAACCCTGGCTGGTCGCTACTCCGCGATGCGACCCGTCGAGGACGAAGTTCGCCAGCGATATGATATTTTCCCGACCAACTCCAGCAGCAAAGCCTTGGGCTTGCTGAACAAACTCCGCTATCGGATTAGTCAGGACAAGGTTCGGTTCATGGACGAGATAGCGTCGGAGATGTTCGAGAAGCATTACAAAGACGCCCACACCGTCGAGGCAATGAAGATGATGGTGGAGTATTACTTCAAGAAGGCCTTGCCCGAGCAACGCAACAAATGGGCGTCGCTGATGGTCAAGGGCTATAAGTATCATCCGTTGACCCAGAGAGCTTTGCAGTTTCAGATAGACGCTGAAAACGGAGCCAAGAACTTTCCCGCCCTG
This sequence comes from Planctomycetota bacterium, assembly GCA_003644335.1. Next base: position 6,038 of record QNCB01000068.1, read on the forward strand.
GCCCGCGTGGCTGTCAAAGCGATGGACCGATTCCCCGCAGCCAATGCATGGAACAGATGGTTCAACCATCGGATACGATGTTTTCACAGCATCAAGGACTACAAAGGAGCGGCAGCTTTCGCCAAGCAAAGGCTGGGCGAGCGGGCCGCGACCGGCGAAAACTTTGCCATCCGACGGATAGGGGACACCGCAGCGAGGCTTCGCGGGTCGGGTTCATTCAAAGACCAGGGCGACTATTGGATGGCCCAGGCAAGTAAATGGACGGGCAAGTATCAGGAAATATACTGCCTTCGTCGGGCATTGGGGGCGTACTATTTCTCGCCGTGTAGCCGATGGTGGTGGAATCAGGTGAACTTCCCCGGAGCGGTCAAGGCAGCCCGGGCTATGCGGAAACAAAGGCTCTCGCCCGAGCTTCGCTGGAAAACCCAGTTCGACGACATCAACCTGATGGCTCAGGGAAGTCATGGCAAGGTAACGCTGAAGTATCTCCTCAAACGGCTGAAGACCAACAGTTTGTCGTTCCACATTTCCGAGCTGTTGGACCTGGCCAACGTTGGCATGGCTATCGGCAAGGACAAGCTCGCTGTCAACGCAACGAGGGCTATAACGCAACTGCGGGACAGGTGCAAAAAGACCAAAATCGACAATCACGAGTTTGCTATCCTTATGGGCAACATGCTCCGCAACGAGGGCAAGGCTATCAAGGCGGCTGGGGCGTTTGTGCGGGCAGCGAAGTATTACCACAGGCCTATCGACCGGTGGGTGCTGCAAATCAACGCCATAAATTGTCTCGCCAGGGAAGGC
>QNCB01000069.1 GCA_003644335.1 Planctomycetota bacterium
AAGAATGGATTCCCGCTTGCGCGGGAATGACAAGAAAAGAAAAAACAAAAATTCGTGCCATTCGTTCTCATTCATGCCATTCGTGTTCTGCTGTTTTTGTTTTTAAAAATCAGTGTTTATCCGTGTCCATCCGTGGTTCGCTGTTTTTGTTTCTTCTGCTGTTTTTGTTTTTGCTGTTACTGATAACTGATAACTGACAACTGATAACTTTCTGGTGAAGCAATGAATAGTGATATGGAAAAATATGAGAATGTCGCGCGTTGGCTTGATGGCGAGCCTGTGGAGCTGACGGGCGACGAGCGGGCGTTGCTGGCGGATTTTCATTGCGACGAAACTGCCCTGAGCGATAGGCTTGCGGTCGAGTTGCCCGAGGCGTCTGACGAGTGGCTGCGCGCGGGCCTGGCTCGGGGCTTGGCGTCGAGGCGGTCGAGGTTGCGAATTTTCGCTGCCCCCGCGGTTCGCGGGGCAGCGTTGGCAGCGGCGGTGCTTGTGATATCGACGCTGTTGGCCTGGCGGGTTTTGGGGCCTGGCTACACGCCCAGCTCCGGCGACGCCAGCCAGGCTAACGCCGCTTCGCAATTAGCCCGGGCTGAGGATATCGATTTTCTCGATGCCCTCTTCGCGGACGAAGCTTCGCCAAGCCAGGCTGACACGGACGAGGAGCTTGCCAACTTTATCGAGCCAATGTTCACAGCGGAGGCAGCCTGGGCAATCCTGGCTCCGGACGAGTCCGAAACGCCCCAGCCTGGGACAAATGGCTAGCGGACAGGTTGGCTGCTGGATTGGTTGATGAGTGGACTGGTTGATTGGTGGACTGATTATATTTTCTGTAATTTTTGCTCAGTCAGCTGATTAGCCAGTCCACCAGTCAACCAGCTATTTGTCGTTGTCTTTGCCCGGGTCGGCGAGGTCTTCTTGGCCCAGCAGGGCGAAGTCGTGTCGCGTGAGTATCTGACAGGCCAGGGTGTTGTCGTCCACATGCAAAGCTATCACCGGGTGATTGTGATTTTGGATAGTCAGAGCATATGCGAAGTGAACGTTTATCTCAGCCTGCAACAGACACTGACAGGCCAGCTGAAGCGTCTCGCTCTGGTCCAACTCCACCAGCAACACCTCAGACTCCGTAAAGTCATGGCTTCCTCTGCGGAGCACCTCGCGAGTGCGCCCCGGGTCGGAGCCTATGATGCGAAGCACCGCCCAGTCCGTCGAGTCCACCACCGAGACGCCCAGCAGGTCGATGTCGTTTTGGTTTAGCGAGCCTAGCAGGTCGCAGAATTGGCCTACACGGTTTGGCATGAATATGCTGAACTGCAGGGCGAAGGGTTCCTCGTGGCTTCGGGCGGTTTGTGGCGGACAAGACTGCATGTGAACATTATACTCGCGACACCTGGGCTGATGCGAGTTTTTTTAGCTTGTCAATGTGGGAAAATCAACGTACAACGTGGGCATGAAAAGGACCGTTATCATCGTGTTGTTAGCCTGCAGTCTGGCTGGTTGCGTCGAGCGGGAGTGGACCATCCAAAGTTCCCCAGCTGGGGCTGTGGTGTACGTATCGAGCGTCGAGGTCGGCAGGACGCCCGTAACGATAGACTTCACCTGGTATGGCGACTACGAAGTGGTCCTGCGAAAGGAAGGCTATGAGACACTCAAAACCAGCGTGAAACTCGACCCGCCATTGTATGAACTGCCCGGCGTGGATTTCTTTAGCGCGATCGCGCCGTGGACATATCACGACCGACGAGAGTCGTTGCACATACTGCAAAGACGCAGGCCTCCAAGCAAAGCCCAACTGAAAACACGAGCAGAAGAACTCCGACGAGACAACAAGATAGGCGACAATTGAAGGTAAAGTAATCAGTTTGCAGTAATCAGTAACAGCAAAAACAGCAGAACCACGAATGGACACTAATAAACACTAATTACTCAAACTGACCGATTTTCAGCAATCCAACCGCGGGGTTGTTGACTGGTTGATTAGTTAACTGGTTAACTGGGAAAAGATTACAAAACCAATACGCCAAAGCTCTCTGTCCAGATAAGACCTGGAAAACAAGGGTTTTCGACGCTGTAAAGATTTGTGTAATTCTTTACTAATCAACTAGTTAATCAATCAACCAGCTACTCAAACCGGCCGGTTTGAATAATTATTTTAAAAACAGAAGCAGAAACAGAAACAGCGAACCACGGATAAACACTGATTTTTCGTTTCTCTTTCTTTGTCATTCCCAGCACTTATTTGCCATGTTTCTGAGCAGTTGGTAGGTTAATAACCATACTGCCCAGCCATAAAATTTCGCAAATAAGTGCTGGGATAACTGATAACTTTGTTCAAAATAGTGTAGTTTTGCTCCGCATTTGGCCGATGAATACCTTATTATCTCGCAAAAAAAGTCGAACCGTTCGCCTGCGAGGCTTGGCTGTCCTGGCTGGGGCTGGGGCGGTGATTTGCGCAGCGGGCTTGCTACTGCCAAACTCAGCGGGTTATGCTACGCATTTGCAAATGGGTCTGCCAAGCTGTGGTTATCTTGCCCGGACGGGTTATCCCTGCCCCGGCTGTGGGGTAACGACATCGTTGGCCGCGATGGCGAGAGGACAGCTTGGCCTGGCCTGGGGAGCCCAGCCGTTTGGCGTAGCTGTGTTCCTGGCGGTGGTAGCAGCGGGCCTGGCTGGACTTGGCGAGCTGCTCCGCGGGCAAAATATACTGGGCAAAATACCCTCGCCAAGGTGGTGGTGGCTGGGGCTGATACTGATAGCCTGGCTGGGTGGCTGGGCGTGTAAACTACTGGCTGGGCTGGCTCGGGGCGAATATCCTATCGGGCGGTAGAAAAAAAGGTCGTGTCATGAATAAGTTGCTATTGAAACTTGTTGGGCTGGGCTTGCTCATTGCCGCTGCCTTGCCGCTTGGCTGTAAACAGCTGGGTGGCTTGTTGTATATTATGACTCCTCCCCGGGAGCAGAAGGTCTCAGCTGAGTTCCCAGGCTTGAAGAACCATAGCTTGGCTATCGTTATTTTCGCTGACGAAGCGACGCAGTACGAGTATCCCAACGCCAGGCTGACCCTGGCGGCGAAGATAGCGGAGAACCTGAAGGACAACATCAAAAATATCCGCATAGTCAAACCTATCGCGGTGGCGAGGTATCAAGACGAGAACATTCACTGGGACGTCGAACGCAAGACCGAGATAGGCAGGGATTTGGAAGTGGATTACGTGTTGTTCCTGTCGTTGGTGGTTTACAGCACTCGCGAGCCAGGTCATCTCAGTGCGTACCAAGGCCGCATCGCCGGCGAAGCCAAACTCTACGCGACCGAGAAAAAAGAGGGCGAAAATTGCGTTTGGGAACACGAGGACGACCTCGAGGTATCTTGGCCCAGGGTAGCTCGGTATTCAGCCCGGGTCGAGCCTGTGATTCGCCAGGAAACCGAGCGACGCTTCGCGGACATGTTAGCCAAGAAGTTTTACAATCATAAAATTTTGCTGGACGAGGAAGAAGACTGATGAAAGCTATGGATTATCGCGCGGGGGGGGCGGTTTGGTTGTTGGCTGTGGTTGTGCTTTGCGCTCTCGTCTTGCCAGGCTGTGGAGCTGCGGGGTGGTTTGCCTCGCTCCTGCCGCCGGACGATATCGAGGCGAAGTTTGAGTTCCCCGAGGACAAGACCGTCGCGGTGCTCGTGGACGACCCGAGCCATCTGGTGAAGTTTTCGCCTGTGAAATACGAGCTGGCCAAGCGGCTGAACAAGCAATTCCTCCAGCACGAAATCTGTGCCGACGTTATCCCTCCCAGCGACATCATGAAGCTCATCGCGGTAACGCCAGGCTTTGCCAGGCTGTCCAACGCCGAGATCGGCAAGAAACTCGGCGCGGATATCGTCGTGAATATTCGGATCAAGCTATTCAAGCTCAAGGATGCGGACTACAGCCAAATATGGCAAGGCAAGCTGCAGACGACCGTGCGGGTGGTGGACGTGAAGACGGGCAGGCTTTGGCCTAACGACAGCCTGGGAGGCTATGAAACGAAAGTCGTCGAGACGCCCAGGATGGAGGGCAACTCCTCGCCACAGTTCGAGGTAAAACTAGCTAAGACCATGGCCAGCGAGATGGCAGACGTCATAGCTAAATACTTCTACAAACACCCAGGCAAACCCCACGACGCCCTGCCAGACAAAGTAATGGACGAAACACCTTAATCTTACAGCGCGAAGTAAGCTCAAGTTATTGGGCTGTTTGTTTCGATAACTCTTTATAGGAACGCTAAATATAAGGAGTGTCGGCATGGATGAGTATAGCGGAAAAAATGCGGACAGACCTTTTGAGATTCCCGCTGGCAACCCGCGTGTTTATTGGCTAAAATGCCCTTAACAATCGAATTCTTACCACTTATGGGATGGCTGTGAAACAAAGGCTATCCTCAGCCTTATGCCATGCGGATGGATGTTTTCGCTCCAGCTACTTTATAACACCCATTTTACCGCGATTTCTGTCGCGAATGGGAAGCCCGCCCCCGTATCATTCGAGCCGCTGTGGCTTTTACCGATAGCTGATTATTGACTACTGAAGCCTAACGACTTTTCACGGAATAGTAACGGTTATTGTCGTGCCCTTGCCGGGCGCGCTTTTGAGATTGACCAGGCCATTGAGTCGTTCCGTGGCATGCTTCACGATGGCCAGGCCCAGGCCTGTGCCGCGGATTTTCGTGTCGCCGGTGCGGGACGGCTCGACCTGGAAAAACCGCTCGAAAACCTTGTCCTGCATCTCAGCGGGTATGCCCCTGCCCGTGTCGCGAACTTCAATGCGCAATTGGCCTGCCTCCAGTCTCAGGCTGCACTCAACCAGGCCCGCAGCAGGCGTGAACTTCACAGCATTGTCGATCAGGTTTTGCAAAATAGACTTTACCCGCTCCTGGTCGGACTCAAAAGCAGCCTCGGAATGTTCCGCGACAATTTTCAGCTCCACGCCTTTGTCCCTCGCAGCCTGGGCGAAGTGGTTTTCAGCCCAGTTGCCCAACTCGGCCAGGTCAATTTTTTCGATATTCCCCCGGCGATCAGCCGTCTCTGCAATGTTCAAATCCAGCAGGTCTTTCGTCATCTCCTCCAGCCTGGCAACGTGCCGATTCAGCATGTCGGTGAACTTGGCCAGGGCGTCTGTGTCGCCCGGCTCGACCATGGCCAGGGAATCCACCGCTGCCCGAATCGTAGCCAGGGGCGTCCGCAATTCGTGCGACGCGTTGGCGACGAATTCGGTTTTCATAGCTGCGGTTCGAGCGATTTCCGTGATGTCCCGAACCACCAACAGAACCGCGATGCCGTCCTGGCCCGGCGAGGAAAAGTTCGCTGCGTGAAGGTCGAGTATCCGCAGCCCATGGCCGGTTTCGAACTCGATTTGCTTGCCAGCGGACTTGCCCGTTTCCATGGCTTGGTGAAAAATGTCGAGTACATCCGGCACACGCACGACCGACTGAAGATGCAAGCCAATTGTCTCTTGGGAGTCCGCAGCGAACAGCCCACCGGCTGCGGCGTTCATCAGGACAATCTTCCCCTCGCTGTCCAACGCGATGACGCCCTCGCGGAGATTCCGCACGATAACCGAAAGATGCTCGCGCTGGGATGTGATGGTTTTAATCTGCGTAGCGAGGCTTTCCCGCATTTCGTTCAAAGCCCTCGCCAATTGGGCCAACTCGTCCGATCCACCCGCGGGCGCCTTGGCGGAGAGGTTCCCCGCTGCGATCGCCCGGGCGGTTTCGGTGATTTGGCGGATAGGCTTGTGCCACATCCAGCTCAGCATCCCCGCGATTACCACCGCCACGCCCACCGCTACCATCGCAGCCCACGTCAGCGCGTTGCGTATCACGTTTCGCCCTTCCGCGATAGCTCGGACGGGCATAGCGAGACGGACGACGCCAAGGATTTTTCCGCCTTTCTCGATAGGCTCGGCAAAATATCGGAACTGCGACCCGAGGGTTTCGCTGGAGCGGATGTCCCGACCAGCCTGGCCTTTCAAGGCCTGGAGAACCTCAGGCCTGTCGTCGGTTCGATGATTTTCCATCGTCGCTGCCCGGGCTTGGCTGTCGCCCAGCACGCGTCCGTCGTCAGCTATTACGGTCAGCCTCATCGTCCGGTTCGCGAAAAGTCGCTTGCAGTCGGCGTCGATTTGGCCCGCCAGCCTGGGCCAGTCGCGCTGAAAATATAGCTTGGTTATCCGGGCCAATCGCCCCTGGTTTTCCCTGCTATCTCGCTGATAATTCGCGTTGAGATACCGATACGAAAAGAAGCCCGCCACGAACAGGATAACTCCCATCATCAACAAGTTGCCCGCGAACAATTTCCAGAAAAAGCTATGCCGTCTCATTTTCATCCGCCAATTTATATCCCAGCCCGCGAACGGTCTGGATGTATTTTCGAGCACTGCCGAGTTTTTTCCGCAACGCAGCCAGGTGCACATCGATAGTCCTGTCCGTAACCACCGCGTCGATTCCAAGAGCTTCGTCGATCAGCCTGTTTCGCTCCAGCACGCGACCGCGAGCTGAGATAATCGCTACCAGCAAGCGAAACTCAGTCAGCGTCAGCGTTATCTTTTTCCCGTCCACCTCCACCCCGTGTCGCTCCATGTCTATGCTTATAGGCCCGACGTTCAGAGTCTTGCCAACCCCGCCGCTGCTGTCTCGACTCCGCCGCAACACCGCTGCGACGCGAGCTACAAGCACCGACATGCTGAATGGCTTGGTCATGTAATCGTCCGCGCCGACATGAAGCCCGACGACAATATCGCTTTCCTCGCTCTTGGCCGTCAGCATGATAATAGGCACCCCAGCGGTTCGCGGGTC
>QNCB01000070.1 GCA_003644335.1 Planctomycetota bacterium
AAAAAAAGTAATCAGTAATCCCCAGCACTTATTTGCGTAAACCCAAAATCGTTGTTCTTTCGCTCGACTTAATCATTTACCGAATGTAGCAAATAAGTGCTGGGGCAGTTATCAGTAACAGCAAAAACAGCGACTACGAAAAGCGCAAAAAAACGCGAAATTGTTTTTTTATTTTACCCACCCATCCCAAAGATGCCGCTCCTACGGAGCTGTCTATCCATTCCATCTATGGATTATGGGCTGGCTGTGTTTTTCAAACAATTAGTGTGTATTTGTGTTCATTCGTGGTTCGCTGTTGCTGTTTTTGCTTTTACTGACTACTGACTCCTGAATACTGACTACTGCTGTTAAAACGTCCAGCCTAGCGAGAAGCTGAAGATTTGCGTGTCGTCTTCTGCCTCTTTCATGAGTGGGAATCCGAAGTCCAGTGCCATTGGCACTGGGCCGAAGAACGGGATTGTCCATCGCAGCCCAAAGCCAGCCGAGGCCCGGTACGACGTGAACCCAAAGTCGCTTTCGACCGTGCCGGTGTCCAGGAAGACCACGCCGCGGAGCTTGTCTGTTACCAATGGGAACGAGTATTCCATCCCAGCCAGGAAGAGCGTGTCTCCGCCGATGGGGTCGTTGTCGCTTCCGCCGTTGCGAGCTTTGCCCCGCGGGCTTATGCCTCGGAAACTAAAGCCTCTCATCGAGCCGATGCCGCCGGCGTAGAATTTTTCGAAGACCGGCGCGTCGCCTGTTATTTGTCCGAACGTTACACGCCCAGCCAGGATATGTTTGCGGTCGAGTGCGTCTACATAGACCGTGCGATAGATTCGATAATCCGCCCCAGCCTTGCCGAAAACATCCGTGCCGACGACCTGTTCGTAGCTAAGCTGGAACCTGTCGCCCGTCGTTGGCATCCATCTGCTGTCGGTGCGGTCGCGCGTGAGCGACCCGCGGAACCCCAGCAACGTGTGAGTGCCGCGATCTTCCCATACCTCGACAGCTGCACTGTCGTTGACGTCTATATTGATGTTCTCCAGCCTGGTCGAAAGCTCGCCATACCAGCGGTTCTTGAACCGATGACCAATGCTAGCCTGGGTGCCGACGCGGGTTTCGTCGTAGTGGTCATAGCCTCGGTTAAACAGGAATCCCTTGATGCCCAGGGAGTATGGCAGGTCGAAAATATATGGCGTGGACCACGAGACATTGAACCGCATCAGCTCCGTGCCAGGCTCAGCAGACAGGCTGAACCGTTGGCCTGCGCCTTTGAAGGTTTGAGGCTTGAGCATGCTCTTCCAGCTACCGGGCCAGGCGGTGATGTCAAAGTTCCGCTGCGTGAAAGATACCGTGCCAAGCAGGCCACTGTTCGAACTGACGCCCACGCCCATCATAAACTCAGCGGTGCGGCCTTCTTTGACCTGCACGAGAATATCCTTGACCGCCTTTTGCTCCGTGCCGACCGGCGTGATGTTCACTTCGTCAAACAGCCTGATTTCCTTCAGCCGATTTTTGGAATACTCGATAGCGACCGTGTCGCAAAGCTGTTCGGGATAGAAGCGAAACTCCCGCCGAATTACGCGCGACTGGGTGATGGAGTTGCCCTGGATTTTGATTTGACCGATGCGGAACTGGTCGTGCTCGGTAATTTTGAAGACCAGGTTTATCAGCGCGGGCTTGCCGCCATCGACGTCCTTAGCCCAAGGCGGGGGCGGAGCGTTGGGAGCCAGGAACCGCTTGTTGATGTCCACCTCAGCCTCGATATAACCAACCTCGCCGTACGCGGCATCGACCTTCTTTTTGTCCAGCCGAAGCCCGTCGGTCGTGAAAAACACACCCTGACGAAACGTCAGCCTACGACGGAGTTCCTCGCCGGAGAAAACCGTATTGCCCTTGAAAATAATGTCGTTTATGCGGTACCGAGGCCCTTCGTTTATCACGAAAGTTACAGTTGCCTTGGTCTTGTCCGGCGAGAAGTTCAGCCTCCTGCCAACCTCAGCGTCGAGGAAGCCGTCCTGAACGTAAATATTGCGGAGGAGCGTTACGTCCCGCTGAATTTTCTCGGTGTTCAACGACCCGTCGATGAGAGGCCAGAGCCTGGCCTTGGTGGAGGTTTTCATGCCCAGGCTAAAGTTCGAGAAGTAGTGATTGCCCTCGAATTTCACCTTCGTGATAATGGTCTGCGGGCCTTCGACGATGTTGAAAATAACTTCGTGTTTTTTCTGCAAGGCGTCCTTGTCCACCGTAGCCTGGGCGAAGTGAAAGCCATCCTCGTGGTACTTGTTCACGATAGCTTGCTTGGCAGTTTCGATGCCCGCGGAGTTGATAGGGTCGCCCTGACCAAGTGGTATAACCTGGAGCAGCTCGTCAGTTGGGAACTGCTTATTGCCGAGAATCTGGAGCTTCTCGATGATAGGCCTCTCCGCTACTTTGAAAGTAACGATGACGCCCTTGTCGGTGTATTCGCGAGTGGCGATAACGCCGACGAACCGCCCGCTAGCCATGAGCCTGTCGCGGTCAGCTTTGACGATTTGCTCGTCGTAGACCGTGCCCGGACGGGTTTTGATGTAGCTCATCACCGCGTTTAAGCCAAGCTTATTGTTGCCCGTAACTTGGACGGAGGCGACGATTCTGGACGGAGGCGCAGCAGCCGCGCATTGCGACAACAGCACCACCGCGACGATTCCCAATATCAATCTTTTCACGGCAGACTCCCAGGTATCCGCAGTAGGCCACCTGGGCGGCGGAATTTCGCTGCCCAGGCCCGATAAAACCTTCTGCTTTGACAGGGTAGATACCGCCTAGCCTGTCGGAAGTCAAATGTTTTTGCCCGGTTTTTACCTCAAAAACCCCAAAATCCCCCCAGGTCCACCAAGCTGATTTCAAACAAGCCGCCGGGCTGAATTTGTAACACCCACTTCAAGGCGAGCTTACGTCAAAAACCGCCAGGGCGACAAGTTTTTACCAACAACTCCCAACAGGCAAATAACTTTTTTCCGCCAAGACAAAAAAACATAGCCCAGCCAAAGTTCACCCACGCAGCTCTCGCAGAGACGCTGAGTTCGCGGAGAAAAAACTTAATTGTCCTGTCTCTGCGTTCTCTGTGACTCTGCGATAGATTCAAATTGCCGCGTGGGTGAACCTTGTTCTTCGTGAAACTCAGGCCAAGAACCACTTACCAGCCTGACGGGGCTACGCAAAAAAAAGTTACTCTTGCACGGGCCAGGCTGGTACAATGTGCGTGTTGGCAGGTGCCAGCGAAAACACAGCCGAGGGTCCCGATATGTCGGGATGCTACAATAGCTTTTTATCGTTTGTTCCATGCGTTCTGTTGCGGTAAATTTTTTTAACGCATAGCTGGGAACGCTTACGAGACTGGGAGTTTAGATATGATTCAGTGTGAAAATTGCGAGTTTTTTCATCGTGGCGAGGATGGCGAGATAGCCTTTTCGTGTGACCCGTTCCGCACGGTCAAAGAGCCTGAGTGCATCGCCAAATGGCAGATGATAAAGCTGAACCAAATGGTCTCCTGCTATCAGTCCACCCTGCGATACTACGAGAAATTCGCGCCCATGCAGGAAAAAATGTTCGACATGATGGAACGCGAAATCGACGACATGAGCGAGTCGGACAAGTGGAAAGTCGACGATGACGACGAGCACGACGATGATGAACACACCGACGATTGGCAGACTCCGTTGTAGTAAAAAAGAGCAGTAACTGTCCACGCTATTTTTTCAGCCCGAAGCGACTGTATGGATTGAACAATAAAGGCTGCGGCTACAGCGACAACACTTATCTTTACTTGAAGCTAAGGCAAGCCGCGCTACCGGACGAACTAAAAGTCCCCGCGCTCCAAAACTGGCGGAGAGCCTCAAAAAAAGTCTTGAGCGATTCCTTTTTTTGCCTTCGTGGCAATGCAACAACTCGCCGCTCTCGCCGTTGAGCACCACGGTAACATAATCATGACCCTTGCCGATAGCCTTCTCGTCAATCATCAAAAATTGAATATTGTCCAGGTCGGGTTTCGGCAAATGTTCCGCCAGAACTGCCTTGTCCCAATTCCGCAGCCGAGTGTCTCCGACGCCCAACAACGCCGCCGCTTTAGTGTTCGGCAAGTCGCGAGCCGTTCGTGGCTCGCTGATCTCCGAACGAACCTTGCCATCGCAGCCAGGACAGCAGAGCCGTTTTCGCTTGTCCAGCCGAAGTTGTACTTGCACAATCTCCGGCGAAAATGTAACCCTATCAATGCGATAACCGTCAAACGAAAACATCCGATTTAAGCCTCTGACATTCATGCTCAATTCCTTTCATGGCTAATGGCTTGCTAATCTATTAGACCATAAAGGGTTAAGCCTGTTCTATATCAAATATTCACCTTCAAAAAGTGCGAAGAACCAAAAAAATTGCAAAGAAAAAAATTGCAAAGTTTTTGTTTTTTCTCTTGCCAATGCCCAGCGAGGCCTCTACCATGTCCTCGCAGATCGCCGGACTGGACGGGGATCGTCAAAATGGGAAGGTTCTGGGGGACTCACGCTCAACAACTCCCAGTGCCAACAGACGAGGAGAAATCATGAAAAAGACAATTGCCCTACTGAGCGCCATCGCCCTGCTTGCATCCGCCGCCACAGCGGCAATCGGCATCAACACCGTCGGGGAAACATACTCGCAGAACTTCGACACGTTGGGAAATACCGACGGTACAAACTACACATTCGTCGATGATACGACGATCACCGGCTGGCACACCAATTCCGAGGAGATGGACAGTAACTCCAACGAGTACTGGGCCGATGACGGCGACTCCAACAGTGGCGAGGTTTACAGCTACGGCACGGGAGGTGCGACTGAACGCGCTTTGGGATACCTGGGCTCTGGCGGAAACGACTACACAAACTTCGCCGTTGCCCTGTTGAACAACACCGGCGGGACTCTCGACAAGATCACAGTCAACTATACTGGTGAACAATGGCGTTCCGGCGGGAACACGAACGACAACAACAACGTCCTCGTATTCAGCTACCAGGTCTTCACCGCCGGCGCCGGTTCGATCCCGACCAGCACCGACCAGACCGGCTGGACAACGGTGTCGGCCCTCGACTTCGAGGCCCCGCAGAAGAACCTTGTCGCAGGCTCCCTGGATGGGAACATTGCTGAAAACCAGACAACTTTCATTGACATCGCCGTCGAAGGGCTCAGTTGGGCCAACGGCCAGGAGCTTTGGCTCCGGTTCAGCGGAAATGATGGCGTTGGCACGGATGCCGGGCTCGCGGTGGACGATTTTTCAGTTACAGTTCTCCCCGAACCGATGACCATAAGTTGGTTGGGTATCGGCGGGCTGGGGTTGCTGTTTCGACGCGCGGGAAAATAGCATTTTTGTAACCGGTTTTTCACGAGGTCTTCATCCTTTCGCTGGCGTTCCGTTTCGGCGCGCACAAAACAGGCCGCGTAGTCCGGCGGGCCGTCGCCAAAACCCGAGCGGTATAGGGTCAAAGATTTTTTTGAAAAAAATCGACGCGAAGTTATCCACAACCCCACAGTGCGCACAAAAAAGCCCCCGCGTTGTGCAGTACCGGACGATTAAAGAAGATAGGGCTGACACTGGACCCAAAAAACCATTCGTGCAATTCGGTTTCACCCGTTCCGATTTGTCGGGATTCGTGTTCTGCTGTTTTTAACAGCGAATTAGATTTGTATTACCGGCTTCCTCGGGGCTATAATGACTTAAGAATTGTCCAGCACCGACCGGGCTGGGAAGGGAGAAAGAAATGGTTGAGCGAAAAAGTGTAGATGTTGGCTTCGGTTTCAGGACGTCGATGGCTATGGTGCTGCTCCTGGCTGGGGTTGCGATGTTCTCAGCTGGGTGCCTGAGCGTCGAGGCTCCCAAGGAGATCAATGTAGATGTCCCGGACTATTACCAGTCAGACTATCGCGACGACCGCGACGACGATTGGCGGGATCATCGCCGGGACAAAGAACGCGAGAAACGTCGCCGGCGGAAGCTGGGCAAGTCCGAAGCCTACGATATCGCCAAAGACCTGGCTCGCGACCAGGGCGCAGATATTGGCCGATTCGATATCAAGGACAAGAAAATCGAAGGCGTCTACTGGGTACTCTTCGAACGCAAGCGACAACGGTCTCGCGCGGGCTGGCGGAATCATTTTGCGGTTCGTGTCGCGCGAGGCAAGCACGGCAAGACCAGAGCGACCCTTTACAAGGGAGGGCGGGCCAAAGACTTCGGCGACAGGATGGACAAGGACAAGGTCAAGAAGGACGAAGCCTACCGATTCGCCAAAAAACTGGCCCGCAAACGAGGCGTCCGCGTGCGGGACTACAAAATCGAGGACAAGAAAATCGACGGAAACTACTGGATAATCTTCGAGCGAGAAGACTCCCGCGCCAAGCCAGGCCGGCGAGACAACCTCGCTGTGCGCGTCTCAAAACGAGGCCGAGCTAGACTGTATCGGTAAACAGTTATCAGTTATCAGTAAAAGAAAAGTTTACCGCGAAAGAACGCAAAGAGAAAAATAATTCGAAAAGAATACAGAAGGGATTGCCCGGCACTTATTTGCAAAGCCTCAGAGAGTTGTTAGCCCCTGAAAAAAAAACTTTTGACATCCTAAATTTTGCAAATAAGTGCTGGGCAATGACACGGGGGATGATGGGGATAGAAGTAAAAAACACCGCAACCACGGCACTGGCTGAAAAAAAACAGCTGGAAAAAACCGATTGACGTAGCTGGGCGTTCGTATTAGAATCCCTCGCGTATCTCGCTCGTTTTGGGCTTGATTTTCAGGGAATCGCAAATGAATATCTCTAC
>QNCB01000071.1 GCA_003644335.1 Planctomycetota bacterium
AGGCCAAACTCCGGGCGGTCTTTGCGGTAGGCGCCCACAACGGGGTCCACGAATCGCCTGGCATAGTCGATCGCGCCCCACCTCATGCAGTCGTACGCGCGCACGGCGACATCTCGGCGGGATGTTTCCCCGAGTTCGCCAAGCTCGCCCATTGCTTTGCAGAGCAAGTCTCGCAGCCGGCCTGGCAGGGGCGATTTCTTGCCGTACCGCCTGGTGGTGTAGCGACATTTCTCGTCGAGGGTTTCCCGCCAGGTGAGTTTTTGCGGCGCGCCGCGGAAAAGTTCCGGGCTTTCCACCAGCTTGCGACCCATGTTAAACGCGTAGAGATTTTTGCGGAAGTCTACTTTGATAGCGTCTTTGATAGCCCAGGCCATGGCGTGCATCGAGACGGGGATTAAGCCGTGCTGAAACGCGTAGCCCAGCATCATGATGTTGGCGTAGATTTTCCCGCCCAGGTATTTTTCGCAGATTCTCGAAATGTTCCGAGCCAGGAAGTAGTCCTCGCGCGTGTGGGCTTTTATAAACTCCGCCAGCTCGTCCGGGTCGTAGTCAGCCTGGCCCATTAGGCCTGGGATGGTCGCTATTTTGTCGGTGTTTATGACAGCTGCGGTTTTTGCGGGGTCTACGACTCGGCTACGGTTGGCCGGGTCGAGCGTACGGGCAGCTTCAAGGATATCCACGCCCAGCAGCAGGTCAGCCTGGCCATGCGACATGACGGATGTGATAGGCTGATTCGAGATATTATAGACAACCTGGCTGACGACGCCGCCGTTACGGATGGCTAGGCCTTTCTTGTCCAGGAACAGGACGCTGTACCCTTCCTTGTGGCCTGCCCGCACGACGATGCTCGTCGCTACGCCGATGCCCATGCCGCCCACTCCCGTCAGACAGCATCGCCAAAGCTCGCCGACGCTGCGCTTGCGAGGCTCGGGAATGTCCTCCAGCCCGAGTTCCGGCACGAGCGACCGGGCGGGCCTTTTTCGGCGGATGGTAATTCGCTCGAACGCGTCGCAGGCGCCGACCCGTTGGCAGGCGCCGTCGTTGACGCACCAGCTAAGGTCGGTGTCCATCTTCAGGCCATAGTCTGTCGGTACATGTCGCAAACCCGGGCATCCCGTCATCTCCGCACAGGCCAGGCAGAAGCGGCAGATGTCTTTGTTGATGTTCGAATATTCCTTCGCGGGCAGATAGCCCTGCTGCCCGACGATCTGTCGTTCCTCGCGTCGTTGTCGTCGGCTGGCCATGATGCCGCATTCCTTCTCCGCGATGATTAGCTTCACGCCGGGGGCTAGGAATGTTTTCTCCAGCAAATCACGGTATTCACCTCGCAACTCCGGGTTTACACGAACAACGCTAGCGTCGGTGCCCTCGGTCAGGCCTCGGACGATGCTCTCGATATCTTGTCGGGCGGTCGGGTTGCCCAGAATGTCGTAGTCCACACCAGGCGTTGGCTGATGGCCTGTCATGGCGGTGGTGCTGTTGTCCAGAATTATAAAGGTTATGTCCTGCCCAAGTTTGACAGCCTGACTGATAGCAAGCTGGCCCGAGTGGAAAAACGTCGAGTCGCCCATGAAGACGGCTTCTTTGTTCGGCACGAACGGGTCCGTGCCGCTGCCGGTGGCGCCCCCCACTCCCATGCCGGAAAAGTCATGCATCAGCTCGGTATTGGGAGGGAACATCAGCATCGTATAGCAGCCACAGTCGCCATGGAAGATCATATCGACCGGGCCTGTGCGATATTTCCGCCTCATGTAGTGCGGATTCATCAGCTTGCGTTTGATATCGAGACATAAGCTGGCAGAGTCCCGGTGCGGACAGCCCGGACAGAAACTGGGCAGCCTTTTTGGCAGCATACCGTCTGGCACGTCCACACGCTCGGTCGCTTGTATCCGGGCTAGCTGGGTTTGGAGATTCGATATTTTCGCGGGCGTGATCTGGCTGGTGGCCCCGGCCTGGCTGGATGTCAACTTCGCTATGAGCGGGCCTATGATTTCCATCACGCGCGACGGGCTCAGTCCGCTGTCGGACGGCACAGCTGGCAGACCAACCGGAAATTTTTTGCCGAACAGCTCGACGTCTCGCAATGGGCTATTCGCCTCGCTTGCCTCGCGAGCAATGACCTGGGCGATCTGCTCCTCCATGAACCCACGGCGTTCCTCGATAACGACGATGCGCCTGCACTGACCGGCTAATTCTTCAACCATTTGCGGATCGACGGGGTAACTTAGGCCAAGTTTGAGAATCGGCACATCGCCTAAAACACCCAGCTCATGCAAGGCCTGGACGAGATAGTCGTGTCCCAGTCCAGCTGCGACAAAACCTATCTCCGCCCGCTGACCTGACTTGGCGGGATGTTCGATTTTGTTCAAGCCACACTCGCGGGCGATAGCCATCGCCCGGGCAAATCGCCCGACAAAAGACGCCTCCTGCCAACATGTCCTGGGCGGCAGGAGCACCCGCTTGTCCAGGTTTATCGAAGCGGTAGCCAGGTCGAATTTTTGCAGCATGTTGTTGCGTGGAAACTGGTTTGGTTTGCAGATAACCGTCCCGCCCCCGTCAGCCAGGTTCGTCGGCAGGAGGTAGCTGACGTATAACTCGCTTTGGCCCGAAAGCTTGAACGACAGGTCGATGAAGTCTTTGACTTCCTGCTGGTTTGACGGCTCGACGACGGGCATGAACAGGTGCTTCGAGAGGTACCTGCTGTCGGCGGGGACCTGGGTCGAGTCGCACCACGGGTCGTCGCCGCAGACTACTATCACCCCGCCCTGTCGGTGTGCCCCGGCCAGGTTGCCCAGGGCCAGGGCGTCAGCTGCGACATGCAAGCCTACGCTTTTCATAGCTATCAGTACCCGGGTGGGCAAAACCTGCGTGCCGTTGACCATGGCCGCCGAGAGAGCTTCGTTGTTGTTGATAACCGCCCGGACGCCCTTTTCGCGCAGCAGCTCAGTCAACACGCTGAGCGAGTCGAAATAGCCCGCGATCGGGCTACCCGGATAACCGCCCAGCAGGTGCACCCCGCCGGTAGCTTCCAGCGCGCCCTTTACCAGCAACTCGTTGCCGGTGAATATCTCGGGCCCAGCTTCGGTAAGAAATCTACGCTCGGTCTTCATCCGCAACATTGTACGCAAATCGGCTGTGAGTCCATAGCATTTTTTGGATTTCGGATTTTGGATTTTTGATTTCGGATTGGGCTTGGCTCATTTGTTGGATATTGGTCATTGGGCATTGGATATTTCTTCGTCATTTGAAATTCGTTATTGATTCGGCATCGATTTCGATAGCGATTTCGGGTAGTCTGACCTGGGTATGACTTTTGCGACGCCCATATTATTGGTAGGCCTGGCTGCTGCAGCCTTGCCGTTGGTGCTGCACCTTGTTTCGCGAGTTCGGGCAAGGCAGGAGGAGTTTCCCACCTTGCGATTTCTCCGCATTAGTCTGGTTAAGACAGCCAGGCGACGCAAGGTGCGAAATTGGTTTTTGCTTTTGCTGCGGTCGCTTCTGTTGGCGGTTTTGGCCCTGGCGGTGGCAGAGCCTCTCTCGCGAGCGACAGGCTGGTTCGCCAGCGAAGGCCAAGCGGTCGCTATCGTACTAGACGACAGCTATTCCCAGGCGACAGCTTCAGCTGAAAACAAAAATTCGCCAAGCCGATTCGCTCGGGCCCGGGCTGATATCGAGTCGCTGCTGGGCGGCAAGGACAAGCCTGCTCTGGCGTCGCTGTTGAAAACGTGCGACACGCACCCGCCAAAACCCCTGACCGCCCAGCTTGACGCTATCCGCAAAACTCTCGCCCAGGCCCGCACTCAGCCAGGCCTGTCGTCATTGGCCCGGTCGGTTGCCCAGGCTATCGAACTGCTGGAGAAACAAAGCAACCCACAACATGCGATTTATATTTTCAGCGACCTGCAAAAGCTCAGCTTCGACCCGCTAACGAAGCTCGATGCCCTTGCCCGCGCGAAGGATATCCCTATTTTTATAGTCGATTCCAGCCAGGGCGTCGTGGACAACGTAGGCATCACGTCGCTGGAGACCCAAGGCGACGCGATAGTCGACGGGCAAGTGAAGTTTGTCGCGACGCTGCGAAACTCCTCGCCCAGGCCTAAGCGGGCAGAGGTGCTTTTCAGTGTCTTTAACAAGAGCAAGCCCAGCGACAGCAAGGCTGAAGTGCAAGCCCGGGCGGTGCGGAACCTCGCCCCAGCTGGAGAGCCTGGCGATGTAGTGAAGGTGGTTTTCGAACATAAGTTTGGCACCGCTGGACTTGTCAGTGGGCAGGTGTCGCTGAGCCGGTCTGATGATTTGCTGGTCGACAATATTCGAAAATTTCGCCTGGCAGTCAGGCCTCGCTCGCGGGCGCTGATCGTAAGCAATAGCCAAAATGGGCAAGGGAGTATTTCGCCCGGAGACGTGCTGGCCCTGGCGTTGGATTGGCGGGACGAGCAGCACCGCGACAAGCCCTGGCCTATCCATGTAGCCAGGCTTGAGGCGACAAAGTTTTCGCCCGAGAGTTTCAAGAATATCGACGCGGCGTTTTTCTGCGACGTCCCAACCTTCACCGACGCCCAGGCCCGGGCGATGGGACAGTTTGTCAGCCGGGGCGGAGCAGCTGTTTTTTTCCTCGGGCCAAATGTTCAGCCCGCCAACTACAACCGCCTGCTGGGCAGGGCTGGCGCAGGCCTGCTGCCGGGCCCGCTAGGCCAGGCCATCGGCTTGGTCGGCCCGGAAGCTCCCGCCCAGATCGTCGAAAAAATGGACATCGCCCATCCGCTGCTGGCGGGGCTTTTCGACAGCCTGTCGGAATATCCCGCGGTGTGGGTGCAGCGGTATTTTCCGCTGAGGGATCCGGAGAAACTCCCGCCGTCATGGCAGGTGTTGATGCAACTGCCCGCGGGTCAGCCTTTGTTGCTCCAGCGAGAAGTGCAAGCCGGGCGGGTGCTCTGGTGCCTGACGAGCGCCGCGCCGAAGTGGTCGTCTCTGCCCCTGGCCAGCATCTTCCCGCCGATGATGATACGCCAAACCTTGCGAGCAAACGCAACGCGGCCAGACCAGCCCGCCAGCCCAGGGCCAGCCAATCCCTTCGGGCCGGAGAGCAACCTGGCTGCCTGCCCGCCCGAGCAACTGCTAGCCGCCCTGCACAAACAAGGCCTCTCAAAGGTGTTCATAGGCCCGAGCCTGTCAGATGTGCGGGCGATGGCGAGCGAAGAATCTCGCGGGCGAAACTGGTGGGACGTACTTATCGCAGCGGTGATACTGCTGCTGGTGCTCGAAGCCGTCCTGGCCAACCGTCGAGTCGAAGAACACAAAGATAAAAAGTAGTCGGTAGTCAGTAAAAGCAAAAACGGCAGCTCGAATGACACGATTTTTTGTTTTTCTTCCACAGCCATCCCACCACTGGCAGGCGAGATGGACAGTCGCTCCGTAGCCACTGTCTTGATGGCTAAGGCGGTTGCTACGGAGCTAAAAATTTACGGCCTACCTGCGTCTGCGACGGATAAGTGCCATCACTCCGCCAAGCCCCAGCAGCGTCATCGTAGCTGGTTCGGGGACAACCGCATGGCTGATGAAAATATCAGTCCCGCCGCCATGGTGGTCAGAGCTTTCCCAGAAAAACAGGATTGGAGTCTCATCATCAAAGGCAGAATCAAAAGGATCGATACCGGTGCAAATCAAATAATCAGCCCAGCCATTACCGTTGGACATCACATAGAGTTTTTTGAGTACAAGGGCAGGGTCGAGATTGGCAATAGTCGCTCCGCCACTGAAACTCGACCCCGTGCGATTTTGGGTGCTCGAGTCAAGATTATTTGTCCACGGATCGTTTCGAATATCCGGGGTGGGGGTGAATGGGTCGTAATTCACGACAACATTGAGGGTGTTGAGAAAAAAAGACCGCCACGAACCAAGCTCCGTAGGAGCGACATCTTGAACTGTTCCAAAGCCAACACAAAGATGCCGCTCCTACGGAGCTAAACATCTCACAATCGTATTACTACAAAGATATCGCTCCTACGGAGCTGTGTGTCTATTCCATTTATAGATCATGGGATGGCTCAAGAAAAACTGGATTCCCGCCTTCGCGGGAATGACAAGAAAAGAAAAAACACGGGCGATACGGAAAACCGTAGCCAGCGGAGTGGAGCGGGGATTTTGGCGGAGTGAAAAACGGTTTTTTGTGGCGACAATTGGCTTGAATTGCCGTTGTTATTGAAGTAGGATCTGCGTGCGAGTGTGTGCCCCCGGTTCGGGCTTGTGGCCTTTGTCGCATGGATTGCGACGTTGGCCGTCCGTTCCAACTGGCGGTGCGCGGGCGCGTGGTGTAGTTGAAGTGCTGTCTGATTGTTCGGGCACAGCAGGTGTTCGTCCTGGTCGGCTGGCGATTTTTGCTGGAGAAACACATGTCAAACAATCTTCCCGTACCGGTTTTTGAAGGTCTGGAACCTAGGCTGCTGTTGACAACCCTCGTTGGGGGGGACGTGTTCGAGTATCAGGACGCCAACGAGCAGATAATCCGCATATCACTTGGCGGAGACGTCATCGCAGAGTTCATCGGCGCCGATATAGACACCTCAAGCTCAGCTAGCGCGCAGGAACTTGTCATCGGCGACTTGCCGGGCACGTTCGTCTCCAGCGACATTGGCAGAACCGGCGCGGATATATTAGGCGGCATCGGCGGAGCTGACGGCGTGGAGCTTATCGGAGCTACGCCTATAACAGAGCCTGTGGGCTTCTCCGCTGACGGGATAAACATCAACGCCATTGCCTCGCGAGACTCCGCTACGGGCGCGGGGCAGACTTTTG